>JAXDPA010000105.1:0-82491 GCA_034668685.1 Sphingomonadales bacterium
ACCTCGTCGGCCATTTCGAACGCTTCCTTGAAGGTCGTTTCCGAATTGGCGAGGCGGAACAAATTCTGGTTCGGGATGACGATCAGCGTGTCGACATGCTGCTGAAGCTCCTCGATCCCCGCGTCGGCCGAGCGGCCGCGGCGGTTGCCCTCGAAGCTGAACGGCTTGGTGACGACTCCGACGGTCAGAACGCCCTTCTCGCGGGCGATCTTGGCGATGACCGGCGCCGCGCCGGTGCCGGTGCCGCCGCCCATGCCGGCGGCGATGAAGCACATATGGGCGCCGTCGAGGGCGGCCTCGATCTCCTGGATCGCCTCCTCGGCGGCCGCCTTGCCGATCTCCGGCCGCGAGCCGGCGCCGAGGCCCTGGGTGATCCTGAGCCCCAACTGGATGCGCTGGTTGGCGGGCGAGGCGTTGAGCGCCTGGGCGTCCGTATTGGCGACGATGAAGTCGACCCCCTGGACGTCGTTGGCGATCATGTTGGCGACCGCGTTGCCGCCCGCGCCGCCGACTCCGATGACGCTGATCCTGGGCCGGAGCTCGTCCACTTCGGGACGGATGAAATCGATGCTCATCGGCTGTTTTCCCCTTATGCTCGCGACCTTCGGGACACGGTTAAGTCCTTTTGCACGACGCGATTCTCGCGTGCGAGAGAAAAGTTAACGACCCAGTAATTTTTCGGTGGAGAAACCCCTCACTGAGTCCGAAATGTCACGGGGAGTGAGTCTCCAACGCAACGGGTGAATCTCAAAAGCCACTGCGAAACGCCGAAATCAGCCGTTGGACGAGGTTCCCGCCGCCGCTTTCCCGTTGCACCGCCTGCTGCGGCGACATCACCGAGCGCAGGTCGAGCTCGTTCGACGCCGCGAACTGGGCGAGGCCGACGAGGGTGGTGAAAGCGGGGCCGGAATGCGCGTCCGGAAGGCCGGGAAGGCTGGGGCGGCCGATCCGCACGGCGCGGCCCAGCACGCCCTGGGCGTAATCGGCGATACCCTTCAGCTCCGAGCCGCCGCCGGTCAGGACCACCTGCCGCCCGAACGGCCCCCCGAAGCCGAGGTCCTTCAGGGCCGCGGCGATCTCGCCGGTCAGATGCTCGAGCCGCTGGCGGATGACGGCGATGAGCTGCGCCCGGGTGATGCGCGAGGCTTCCGTCCCCTCTTCCGAGCCGGCGATCGGGGAGAGTTCGATCATGTCGTGATTGTCGCGCGGGGACGTCATCGCCGAGCCGTAGAAGCATTTCATCCGCTCGGCCTCGACCCGCCGCGTTCCGAACGCGGAGGCGATGTCGTCGGTGACGTCGATGCCGCCCACGGCAAGCGACTTCAGCCCCACCAGCATTCCGCCGGCGAAGACCGAGACGTTGGTGACCCCCGCGCCGAGCTCGACCAGGGCGACCCCGAGCTCGCGCTCCTCCTCGCTGAGGCAGGCCTTGCCCGCCGCGACCGGCGACGCAACGATCGCCTCGACGCCGAGGTGGGCCGAGCGCACGCACAAATCGAGGTTGCGGACGGGCGAGGGCTCGGCGGCGATGACGTGGATGTCGACTCCGAGCCGGTCGGCGTGGAGGCCGAGCGGCTTCTTCACGCCCTGCAGGCCGTCGAGCGTGTAGAGGGCGGGCAAGGCATGGAGGATCATCCGCCCTTCCGCGTCGATCGAATCCCGCCCGACCCTCAGCAGCTCGTCGACATCCTCATTGACGATCCGCCGGCCGCCGATCTGCACCTCGACGCTGGCCAGCGAGCTGACCAGCCCGCCCGCCGAGAAGCCGACGAACACGTCCTCGATGTTGCTTGCCGCGATCCGCTCGGCCTGCTCGACCGCCTCGCGGATGGCGCCCTCGGTCCGCTCCATGTCGGCGATGAAGCCGCGCTTGACGCCCTGGCTCTGGCGCTGGCCGGTGCCGAGGATCTTCAGCGAGCCGTCCTCGGCCGGCTCGGCGATCAGCGCCGAGACCTTCGACGAGCCGACGTCGAGGGCGGTGACCAGCCGGCGGGCGGGGGCGGGCGTCGGGCGCTTCATCAGATCGTCTTCGTCACGTCGACGCCTCCGGCGGTCGGCGGCGGCGGCGCGGGCGGGGGCGGCGCCTTGTCGGGCGCGATCGACGGGATCGAGCCTCCGGGATCGCCGGCGACCCGGGCGACGGGCCGCTCGGGGATGCGCAGGTCGAAGCGTACGAAGCCGCGGCCCAGCAAGCCGTTCTTCTGGTCCATCCGGGCGAACGAGACCAAAGCGCGCCGCGCCGCGGCGTCGCCTTCGGGAAGCGAGAGGGTCTCGCCGGTCTGGAACCGGATGTCCCAGCGCCGCGCGCCGACCCAGGTCGCGCCCGCGATCGCCGGCCTCAGCTGCGGCGCGACCGCGACCAGCCGGTCGAGCTCGCCGGCGTGGAGGTTGGCCTCCGGTCCGATGACGAGCGGCAGGGCCGGCATCGCCTCCAGCCGAACCGGCTGCAGCACGACCCCGTCGGCGTCGATCAGGGCCAGCTTCTGGTTGAACTGCCAGACGGCGGCCGGACGGCGCTCGACGATGTCGACGACCAAAGTATCGGGCAGGCGGCGGGAGACCCGCGCGTCCTTCACCCAGCCGAAGCGGAGCAGCCGCGCCCGGATCGCCTCGAGGTCGACCAGCGGCTCGGCGCGGGTCCGGTCGAGCTCGTCCTTGACGACCTCGTCCACCGGCCGGCGGGGCATGTGCGTGAGGCCCTTGATCTCATAGCCCTTGACCGAGAAGCCGGCATCGCCCGCCGCCTCGGCGAGCGACATCCCGACCGCCTGCGGCACGCGGAGCATCCAGAGTGCGGCGAGGAAGACCGCGAAGAGCAGGAATGTGAAGATTCGGCCGCTCACCCGGCGGACGGCCTCGCCCAGCGGGCTCGGCGGAGCGGCGGCCCTCCCGCGGCCCTGCGGCTTGCGGCTTCCCTTCGTCTTCGGACGCGGCCCAGTGCCGCGCGCGGCTTTGGCGCTCATAAGGCCTCCTCCACGATCCGCCGCACCAGCTCGGCATAGCTCATGCCGCGATGTCTCGCCTGCTCGGGCACCAGGCTGAGCGGCGTCATGCCCGGCTGGGTGTTCACCTCGAGCAGATAGAGGCCGGCCTCCCCCTGCTCGTCGTCCCACCGGAAGTCGGCGCGCGAGCAGCCGCGGCAGCCGAGCAACTGATGCGCCTTCAACGCCATCGCCATCGCCGCCTCGGCGATCTCGGGTGGAATCTCCGCCGGGCAGACGTGGCGGGTCAGGCCGTCGGTATATTTGGCGTCGTAATCGTAGAAGCCGCGGGTCGGCACCAGCTCGGTCACCGCCAGCGCCTCGGCGCCGAGCACGGCGACAGTCAGCTCGCGGCCGCGGATGAAGGGCTCGGCGAGCAGCCGCTCGAAATGCTTCCACGGCCCGTCGCTCTCGCGTCCGATCGGGTCGCCGTAATTGCTCTCGCGCGTGACGATGGCGACCCCCACCGACGAGCCTTCGTTGACCGGCTTGACGACGTAGGGCCGCGCGATCGGGTCGCCTTCGTAGAGGCTCTCGCTCGCCACGATCTCCCCGGCCGGCATCCGGAGGCCGTGGGGGACGAGGACCATCTTGGTCAGCTCCTTGTCGATGGCGATCACCGAGGTCTCGAGGCCCGAATGGGTGTATCTGAGGCCCATCAGGTCCATCAGGCCCTGGACCGTGCCGTCCTCGCCCGGCGTCCCGTGGAGGGCGTTGAACACCACGTCCGCCCTCGCCTCGACGAGCCGCTGGGCGACGTCGCGGCCCATGTCGATCCGGGTGACGCGGTGCCCCAGCCCCTCCAGCGCCTCGGCCACGCCCGCCCCGCTCATCAGCGACACCTCGCGCTCGGCGGACCAGCCGCCCATCAGCACGGCGACGTGGAGGGGGATGGACGAACTAGCCACGACGCACCACCGTCACCCCAGCGAAAGCTGGGGTCCATGCTGACTCCGTATGGATGCCAGCTTTCGCTGGCATGACGGCGAAAGACACGCTCACTCACTCACTCCCACTCGCTGGATTTCCCATTCCAGCATCACGCCCGATCGCTCGAACACCCGCCGGCGGACTTCCTCGCCCAGCGCCTCGATGTCGGCCGCTCTCGCCTTGCCGAGATTGAGCAGGAAGTTGCAATGTTTTTCAGAGACTTGCGCATCCCCCTGGAGCAACCCCCGGCAGCCCGCGGCATCGATCAGCTTCCAGGCCTTGGTGCCCGGCGGGTTCTTGAAGGTCGAACCGCCGGTACGGCTCCTCAGCGGCTGCGACGCCTCGCGCTCCTCGGCGATCCGGTCCATCTCGGCGGCGATGGCGGCGCGCTCGCCGGGCATGCCCTCGAACAGCGCTTCCACCACGACCGCGCCCTCCGGCACCTCCGAATGGCGATAGGTGTAGCCGAAGCGCTCGCGCGGCCAGGTCTCGATCCGCCCGTCGCGCAGCACCAGGGTCGCCTCGACGAGGATGTCGGCGACCTCGCGGCCATAGGCGCCGGCGTTCATCCGGACTGCGCCGCCCGCCGTTCCGGGAATGCCGCGGAGGAATTCGAGGCCGGCGATGTGCGCGTCGCGCGCCTTGGACGCCACGGTGATCCCCATCGCCCCGCCGCCGGCGCGAACCCTGTTTGCGGGCTCGACATGGATGTGGGCCATCGCCTTGGGCAGCCGAACCACCACCCCCGGCACGCCGCCGTCGCGGACGATGAGGTTCGAGCCGACACCCACCGGCAGCACCGGAATGGCCGGATCCAGCTCGCGCAGAAAGGCCGAAAGGTCTTCCGCGTCCTTCGGCCTCACCAGCCACTCCGCCGGCCCGCCGGTCCGGAACCAGATGAAGTCGGCGAGCGAGCCGTGTCCCACCGCCTCGCCACGAAGCACAGGCAAACCCGTTCGCCCCGAGCGAAGTCGAGGGGCCCCTTCGAGCGAAGCCGAGACCTGCTCGCTCGGCTGCGCTCGGGTGGGTGTCTCGAATTCGCTCGACACGAACGGTCCAAGGTTTCCCGTTCCCATCACTTCGCAAGCCTCGCGCAGCGGATGCCGTCGGCGAGGCCGGCGGCCCACTTCGTGATGTCGCCGGCGCCGAGGCAGATCACCATGTCGCCGCGCGCCGCGATGTCGCGCAGGCTGAGGCAGAGGTCGTCGAGGTCGGCGACCGCCTTCACCGCGCGGTGGCCGCGCTGCTTCAGCCCCTCGACCAGGGCCTCGGCGTCGACCCCCTCGATCGGCTCCTCGCCGGCGGCGTAGACCGGCGCGACGAAGACGATGTCGGCGTCGTTGAAGGCCCCCTGGAACTCGTCCATCAAATCCCTGAGGCGGGTGTAGCGGTGCGGCTGGACGACGGCGATGACCCGCCCTTCCGCGCCTTCGCGGGCGGCGGAGAGGACGGCGCGGATCTCGGTCGGATGGTGGCCGTAATCGTCGATGATCGTCGCGCCCTGGATGTCGCCGACCTTGGTGAAGCGGCGCTTCACTCCGTCGAACCGCTCGAAGCCGCGGGCGATGACCGAATCCGCAATGCCGAGCTCGGCGGCGACTCCGATCGCGGCCAGCGCGTTCTGGACGTTGTGCCGGCCCGGCATCGGCAGCTCGATCCCGGCGATGCCGCGCACCTGGCCCGACCGGTCGCGGATCGAGACGTCGAAGACGTTGCCGCCCGGCACCGGCCGGACATTCTCGCCGCGCACGTCGGCGAGCGCCGCGAAGCCGTAGGTCACCACCCGGCGGTCGCGCAGCCGCGGGATGATGGTCTGCACCTCTTGATGGTCGACGCACAGCAAGGCCGCGCCGTAGAAGGGCACGTTCTCGACGAACTCGACGAAGGCGTCCTTGACCTTCTCGAAGTCGCCATAATGGTCGAGATGCTCGGGATCGATGTTGGTGACGACCGCGATCTGGCCGTCGAGGCGGAGGAAGCTGCCGTCGCTCTCGTCCGCCTCGATCACCATCCAGTCCGACGAGCCCAGGCGCGCGTTGGAGCCGTAGGCGTTGATGATCCCGCCGTTGATCACCGTCGGGTCGATCCCGCCGGCGTCGAGCAGGGCCGCGATCATCGAGGTGGTCGTCGTCTTGCCGTGGGTGCCCGCCACCGCCACCGTGGATTTGAGCCGCATCAGCTCGGCCAGCATCTCCGCCCGGCGGACGACGGGTATCCGGCGCTCGTAGGCGCATTCGAGCTCGGGATTGTCCTTCCGAATCGCGGTCGAGACGACGACTACGGCGGCGTCGCCGAGATTGTCGGGATGGTGGCCGACAGCGACCTGGATCCCGGCCTTGCGGAGGCTCTCGACCACATAGCCTTCGGCGACATCGGAGCCTTGCACCTGGTAGCCGAGGATATGCATGACCTCGGCGATCCCGGACATGCCGATGCCGCCGATGCCGATGAAATGGATGGTGCCGATATCGGTCCCAACCCCTCTCATGCGAATGCCCCGTTGGGGATCGGGGTGAGCACGACTTCCTCGCTCGGCAGCGGGTCGGCGCCGAGGTCGCGGCCGGTCCGCTCGACCAGGTCGGCGAGGTCGCGGGCGGCGTTCGGCCGGCCGACGGCGCGGGCGCGGGCTGCGGCGTTGGCGAGCGCTTCGGGATCGAGGCCCAATTTCTGCATCTGCTTGGCGAGTTCGACCGGGGTGAAGCGGTCCTGCCGGATGGTTCGCGCGCCGCCCGCCTTCGCCATCTCGCGGGCGTTGGCACTCTGGTGGTCGTCGGTCGCCGACGGCAGCGGGATGAGGATGGCGGGGCGGCCGGCGGTCGTCAGCTCGGCGATGGTCGAGGCGCCGGCCCGGGCGATGACGAGGTGGGTCCAGCCGAGCTTGGCCGGCATGTCCTCGATATAGGTGGCGAGGTCTGCCGGGATGCCGAGCGCCGCGTAGCGCGAGCGCACCTGCTCGATGTCCTCGGCCCGGCATTGTTGGGTGACCTGCAGGCGGCGGCGGAAATGCTCCGGAAGCATGCCGAGCCCGTCGGGCACCACGCGCGAGAGGATCGCCGCGCCCTGGCTGCCGCCGGTGACGAGCAGCCGGAACACGCCGTCTTCGTCCAGCTCGGGATAAGGCTGGTCGCGAAGCGCCAGCACCTCGTCGCGTACCGGATTGCCGACCAGTTGGGTCTTGTCGGCGTAGGAGGCGGACAGCCGGTCGACCTCGGCGTAGGCGGTGGCGATCGCGTCGACCCGGCCGGCCATCAGCCGGTTGACCCGGCCGAGCACGGCGTTCTGCTCGTGGACCAGGCAGGGGATTCGGTCGCTTCGGGCGGCGAGCAGTGCGGGCAGGGCCGGATAGCCGCCGAAGCCGATCACCGCGCTCGGCCGGAACGTCTCGTAGAGCCTCAAGGCCATCGCCCGGCCGGTGAAGATGTTGCGAACGGCCTTCAGCCACCCGGCCGGCCCGCCGCCGAGCCGGCCGGCCGGAAGGATGTGGACCTGCACGCCCTCGAACAGGCCGGGGATTCGGGCGCCGCGATCGTCCGTCACCAGCGCCACCCGGTGGCCGCGCCGGGTCAGCTCCTCGGCGAGCGCGTGGGCCGGGATCATGTGCCCCCCCGTCCCTCCGGCGGCGATGACATAGTGGCGCGAGAAGGTCATGGTAGTCCCCCCTCTCCCTTCGATGGGAGAGGATACTGAGCCTTAGCGGCTCCGCCGCTTAGGCGAAGTTGGAGAGGGTGACACCGGTCGAGAATATCCGCAGGCGCTGTCACCCTCTCCCAACTCCGCCTGGGCTCCTTCGTCGCCAAGGCTCCGTATCCCTCCCCCGTCAAGGGGGAGGGGATGCTCCCGCCCCCCCTCATCGCCCGCTCCATTTCACCACATAGGGCGAGCGGTGGAGATAGGGGTTGCGGCGGGTGAAGGCGAGCAGCAGGCCCATGCCGGTCGCCAGGGCGATCATCGACGAGCCGCCGTAGGAGATGAACGGCAGCGTCATGCCCTTGGACGGCGCGATCTGGACGTTGACCGCCATGTTGATCAGCGCCTGCATCCCGAACTGGCAGACGAGGCCGGCGGCGGCGAGGACGACGAACTGGTCCTCCTCGTGGAGCAGGCGGATCATCACGCGGGCGACGATCGCCATGTAGATGATCGCGATGGCGAGGCAGGCGATGATCCCGAACTCCTCCCCGATCACCGAGAAGATATAGTCGGTGTGGGGCTCCGGGAGCTGGAACTTGTGGGTCCCCGCCCCCGGCCCGGCCCCGAACAGCCCGCCGGCGGTCAGGGTGCGAAGCGCCGACTCGGTCTGGTAATTGTCGCCATGGTCGAACAGGAAGCCGTCGATCCGGGCGTGGGCGACGGGGTAGAAGAAATAAGCCAGGATCACCACCGCGACCGCTCCGAGGCCGAGGATGACGAGGTAGCGCATCGGCGCCCCGGACAGGGCCAGAAGCAGCACCCAGGCCGAGGCGAAGATGATCGTCTCGCCGAAATTGGGCTGCTTCATCAGCAGGAGGGCGACGAGGCCGGTGACGATGCCGGAGAGCGACACGACCGGGAGGTTCTCGTCCTCGCGCTTCAGCGACAGCATCCAGGCGATCGAGACGATGAACATCGGCTTCAAGAACTCGGACGGCTGGAACTGCGTGAAGCCGACGCTCAGCCACCGGACCGCGCCGTTGCGCTCGACACCCATGATCGGCACCAGGAAAAGCAGGCCGATGAAGAAGACCGTGCCGACCAGGCACAGCCGCCTCGCCTTGGTCCGCG
Source organism: Sphingomonadales bacterium (assembly GCA_034668685.1). GTDB lineage: Bacteria > Pseudomonadota > Alphaproteobacteria > Sphingomonadales > Sphingomonadaceae > Allosphingosinicella. Next base: position 8,673 of record JAXDPA010000105.1, read on the forward strand.
GCAGCATCGAGACGGCGATCATCACCGGCAGGGCGACCACGATCCAGACGAGCTGGCGGTAGAAATAATAAAGCGGCGGGAAGGTGACTCCGGTACCCGAATAACGCTGGCCGGCGGCCGGGCTCGCGGCGGCGACGGCGATCAGGCCGATCGCGATCAGCACCGCCACGAACAGCAGCAGCACCCGGTCGATCTCCCAGAACCAGCGCCCGAGCGCGCTCCGGTCCGACCTTCCGAGCCGGTTGGCGCCCTTCGCCTTCAACTGCCCCACCATGCCCATCACAACGCCTCCACCGCCGCGCGGAACGCCTCGCCCCGCGCCTCGTAATCCCTGAACTGGTCGAACGAGGCGCAGGCGGGCGACAAAAGGACGACTTCGCCGACTTCCGCCGCGCCCGCCGCCTCTCTCACCGCCGTCTCCAGAACCCCGCATTCCTCGACCGAAACTCTCGTCCGCAGCAACTTCGCGAACATCGGCCCCGCCTCGCCGATCGTGTAGGCGGCCCTGACATGGCCGAGATACGGCTCGCACGGATCGAGATCGTCGCCCTTCGCCCGCCCGCCGAGGATCCAGTGGATCGCCGAATAGGCCGCCAGCGCCGGCGCGGTCGAGGTCGGGTTGGTCGCCTTGCTGTCGTTGACGAACAGAACCCCGTCCCGCTCGCCGACCCGCTCCATCCGGTGGGGTAGACCGGGATAGGTCTCGAGCGCGCGCGCGATGTCAGCATCCGCCACGCCCAGCTCGCGCGCCACCGCCGCGGCGGCCGCCACGTTCTGCGCGTTGTGCGGGCCCTGGAGCGCCGGCCAGCGGCTCTGGTCCTTCACGTCGGCGGCCGAGACCAGGATCTTGCGTCCGGTCACCTGGCCGGCGATGGCCCGCGTATAATCGTCGTCGGCCGCGATCACCGCCGCGTGCCCGGGCGACTGCATCGCGAACAGCCGCGCCTTGGACGCGGCATAATCGTCGAGCCCGTCATAGCGGTCGAGATGGTCGGGCGAGACGTTCAGGAGCACGGCCACGTCGCAGTCGAGGCTCTGCGTCAGGTCGATCTGGTAGGAGCTGAGCTCGAGCACGTAGACCCCGCCCTCCGGCAGCGGCTCCTGGGCGAGGATCGGCAGCCCGATATTGCCGCCCATCTCGGTCGGGACCTCGGCCGTCTTCAGGATATGGTGGACGAGCGCCGTCGTCGTCGATTTGCCGTTGGTGCCGGTGATCCCGACCACCTTGTGCGGCGGCAGTCCGGAGCGCGCCTCAGCGAACAATTCGATGTCCCCGATCAGCGGCACCTTCGCCTCCCGCGCCCGAGCGGCGATCGGGTGGCGGTTCAACGGTACGCCCGGCGAGACGACGATCCCGGCGAAGCCGTAGAGTGAGGTGGTGAGCGGATCGGCGATGCGCGCGGATGGGGAAAGCTCTTCCCGCGCCTCCGCCTTCTCGTCCCACGCCATCACGCTGGCCCCGCTCGCGAGCAGCGCCTCGACCGTCGCCATGCCCGACCGCGCCAGGCCGTAGACGGCGTAGCTCTTGCCGGAGAAGGCGGCGCCCCTGATCATCTCAGCTTCAGAGTCGAAAGGCCGGCCAGCGCCAGAACGAAGGCGATGATCCAGAAACGGATGACCACGGTCGGCTCGGACCAGCCCATCTGCTCGAAATGGTGATGGATCGGCGCCATCTTGAACACGCGCTTGCCGGTCCTCTTGTAGAAGAAGACCTGGATGATGACGCTCATCGCCTCGACGACGAACAGGCCGCCGATGATCCCGAGCACGATCTCGTGCTGGGTGGCCACCGCGATGGCTCCGAGCGCCCCGCCGAGCGCGAGGCTGCCGGTGTCGCCCATGAAGACGGCGGCGGGCGGCGCGTTGAACCAGAGGAAGGCGAGTCCCGCCCCGACGATCGCCGAGCAGAGCACGGTGAGCTCGCCCGCGCCCGGAACGTGGGGAATGCCGAGATAGGTGGCGAACTTGGCGTTGCCGACCAGGTAGGAGATGAGCAGGAAGGCGAGGGCCGCGATGATCACCGGCATCGAGGCGAGGCCGTCCAGCCCGTCGGTCAGGTTCACCGCATTGCCGAACGCCACCACGACGAAGGCGGCGAAGAAGGGGTAGAAGATCCAGAGGTCGACCACCGGCCCCTTGTAGAAGGGGATGTAGAGCTGGGTGCCGGCCCCCCAGGTGATGATCGTGCAGCCGATCCCCGCCACCAGGAATTCGGCGAGCAGCCGCATCCGCGCCGAGACGCCCTTGTGGCTGCGCTTGGTGACCTTGTCGTAATCGTCGAGGAAGCCGATCAGCCCGAAGCCGACGGTGATGAACAGGCACGCCCACAGATAGCGGTTGTCGAAGTTCATCCAGAGCAGCATCGCCACCACGAGCGAGGTCAGGATCATCAGCCCGCCCATCGTCGGCGTGCCGCGCTTGGCGAGGTGGCTCTGCGGGCCGTCGGCACGGATCGGCTGGCCCTTGCCCTGGCGCACCCTCAGCCAGCCGATGAACTTCGGGCCGATCAGAAGGCCGAGGAAGAGCGCCGTCGCCGTCGCCGCTCCGGCACGGAAGGTGATGTACCGGAAAAGGTTCAAAAGCCCCGGAAAACCCAGCTGCTCGGCAATCCACAGGAACATCAGCTTTTCCCTGTCCCGGGCTGGATCGGAGAGCCTCCCGTCAGCGCCTCGACGACAGCAGCCAGGCCGATCGAATTCGAACCCTTGACGAGTATCGCGTCGCCGTCGCGGAGGTCGCGCCTGAGCGCCTCGGTCGCCGCCGACGCGCTTTCGGCATGCGTCATTTTAACCTTTTGTCCAAGCGCTTTCGCAAGCGCCCCCATCTCTTCGCCGACCAGGATGGCATAATCGACACAGGCGGCCTCGACCGGTCCGGCGAGGGCAGCGTGGAAGCCTTCCGAGCCGGCGCCCAGCTCGCGCATCGCTCCGAGGACCGCGACGCGCCGGCCGACGTGCTTGAGCCCGCCGAAGGTCTTGAGGGTCGCCGCCATCGAGGCCGGATTGGCGTTGTAGCTTTCGTCGATCAGCAGGGCCTCGCCGCCGCCCGCCAAGCGGATCCGATGCCGCTCGCCGCGGCCCTTGAGGCCCGGAAGGTCGGCGAGCGCCAGTCCGGCCTGTGCCAGGTCGCCGCCCATCGCCTCGACCGCGGCGAGCACGGCCAGAGCGTTCGACACCCAATGCTCGCCCGGCTGGGAGATGGTGAAGGTGAGCTCCGCCTCGGGCAGGAGGGCGGTGACCAGCGATCCGCCGCTCGGCGACGCGACCACGTCCCGCGCGCGGACGTCGGCGCCGTCGCCCAGGCCGAAGGTGACGATCCGCGCCGCATGATCCCGCGCGCCGGCGAGGAGCCGGTCGCGGTGCGGGCTGTCGAACGGAACGATCGCGGTCCCGCCGGGCTCGAGACCCTGGAAGATCTCCGCCTTGGCGTCGGCAATCTCCGCCTCGCTCGCGAAGAATTCGCGGTGGGCGGGGGCGATCGCCGTGACGATCGCGACGTGGGGGCGGACGAGACGGGTCAGCCGCGCCAGCTCGCCGGCGTGGTTCATCCCCATCTCGAACACGCCGAAGCGGGTCCCGCGCGGCATCCGCGCCAGCGACAGCGGCACGCCGGTATGGTTGTTGTAGCTCTTGACCGAGCGGTGCGCCCGGCCCGGTGCCGCCCGGTCGAGCGCCGAGTAGAGCGCCTCCTTGGTCCCGGTCTTGCCGACCGAGCCGGTGACTCCGCAGATCCGGGCGTCCGAGCGGGCGCGGGAGGCCGCACCGAGCGCGTTCAGCGCCTCGGTCGTATCCGCGACGCGCACGTGCGGCCCCTCGACCGCCTCGCTCACCACCGCCCCCGCCGCGCCCCGCTCGAACGCCTGGGCGACGAACCGATGCCCGTCCGTCGCCTCGCCCTTCATCGCGACGAACAGGTGGCCGGGCTCGACCTCGCGGGAATCGAAGGCGACGCCCGAAACGTCGAAAGGAGCGGAGGCGGTGCCGCCCGTCGCCGCCGCGATCTCGTCGGAGGTCCAGAGGGCGGTCACGCCGCGCACTCCCGCGCCACCTGGACGTCGTCGAACGGAAGCACCTGGTCACCGACGATCTGGCCCTGCTCGTGGCCCTTGCCGGCGAGGAGGATTATGTCGCCCGGCCCCGCCTCGGCGATGGCCGCGGCGATCGCTTCGCGGCGGCCGGGGACCTCGCGCGCGCCGGGCGCGCCCTCCAGGATCGCCGCGCGGATCGCCGCCGGATCCTCGCTGCGGGGATTGTCGTCGGTGACGATGACGAGGTCGCCGAGCCGGGCGGCGACCGCGCCCATCTCGGAGCGCTTGCCGACGTCGCGGTCGCCGCCGGCGCCGAAGACGATGATCAGCCGGTCCGTCGCATGCGGCCGAAGGGCCTCGACCGCGGCCTCGATCGCGTCCGGCGTGTGGGCATAATCGACATAGACCGGCGCCCCGGCGCGGGTGATGACCGCGCGCTCCAGCCGTCCGCGCACCGGCTGGACCCGGGCGAGGTGGCCGAGCGTGGTCGGCAGGTCGCCGCCGGTCGCGATGACCAGGCCGGCGGCGGTCAATGCGTTGGCCGCCTGGTAGGCGCCGATCAGCGGCAGGTGGACTTGGTGCCCCTTTCCCCCCGCTTCGATGCTGAGGCGCTGGCCGAGCTGGGTGGGCTCGCGGCCGGTCAGTTTCAAAGTCTCGCCGCGGCGACCGACGGTGATCCGCCTCAGCCCCCGCGCCTCGACCCGGCGCAGCACCTCGTCGGACTTCGGATCGTCCATCCACAGGACGGCGGTGCCGTCCGCCGCGACCACTTCCGAGAAGAGTCGCATCTTCGCCTCGAAATAGGCGTCCATCGTTCCGTGATAATCGAGATGGTCGCGGCTGAGGTTGGTGAAGGCCGCCGCCACGACCGGGAGCCCCTCCGTGCGGTATTGCGCCAGGCCGTGGCTCGACGCCTCGAACGCCGCGTGAGTGACGCCCTCGCGCGCCAGCCCCGCCATGTTGGAGAGGAAGGTGACGATGTCCGGGGTGGTCAGGCCGGTCGTCACCTGGTCGTCGGCGGTGGTGACTCCGAGGGTCCCGATCGAGGCCGAGACGTGCCCCGCCATCCGCCAGAGCTGACGGGTGAGCTCGACGCTCGACGTCTTGCCGTTGGTGCCGGTAACCGCGACGACGGTGGCGGGGAACGGTGCGAAGAATTTGGCGGCGAGGCTGGCGAACGCGCGGCGCGGCTCCTCGGAGGCGATCCGGGCGGCGCCCTCGACCGGAACGCCGGGCCGGGTAACCACCGCGACGGCGCCGGCGCCGATCGCGTCGGCAATGAAGTCCTCGCCGTTGAAGACCGTGCCGCGGAACGCTCCGAACACCGTGCCGGGCGCCACCTTGCGGTGATCGATGGCGAAGCCGGTCACCCGGGAATCGGATTCCACACCTGCGAGCTCCCGCAGGCGCATCGGCTCAATGCGCCGCTTCGCGCTGGACGTAGGGCATGACCTCGGCGAGATTCGCCTCGCGGCTCGAATCCGGGGAGACCCCGAGCAAGGCGCCGGTACGGCTCACCACCCGCGACACGACCGGCGCGACGTTCCAGCCGGCGGTGTGGAATCCGTAGGTGTCCGCCGTCGCCTTGGGGTCGTCCAGCATGGCGACGACCACATAGCGGGGGTCGTCCATCGGGAACACCCCCGCGAAGGTGGTGACCACCGCCTGGCCGGTATAATGGCCGCCGACGATCTTTTCGGCCGTTCCGGTCTTGCCGCCGACCCGGTAACCGGGTGCCTCGGCCTTCTTTCCGGTGCCGTCGAGGACGACGAGGCGGAGCAGCGCCCGCATCCGATACGAGGTCTCCTCGGTGAACACTCGGTGTCCGGCCGGGACGGGATGGTCCTTGCCGGTCTTGAGCAAGGTCGCCGGCCGCCAGATGCCGCCGTTGAACAGGGTCGCGTAGCCGATGGCGAGGTGGAGCGGGGTGACGGCGATGCCGTGGCCGTAGCCGACCGTCATCGTCGCGATGTCGCCCCAGTTGGCGCCGGGCGTGAGGGTGCGGCCGCGCTCGGCGAGCTCGATCGACACCGGCTCCATGAAGCCCATCGCCCTCAAGAACTTCTGCTGGGTCGCCGAGCCGACCTGCGCGGCGATCTGGGCGGTGCCGATGTTCGAGCTTTCCTTCATGATCTCGGCAACCGAGCAGGCCCGGCCGAACGGATGGGTGTCGGTGATCGTGAAGCCGCCGCCGACGACGAGGGCGCGGGGGCAATTGTACATCTGGCCGAAGCTCTTGATGATCCCCGAATCCATCGCCATCGCGACGGTGAACGGCTTGAACGTCGAGCCCAGCTCGTAGACTCCGAGAGTCGCCCGGTTGAAGCCCGCCTGCTCGAGCCCGCGGCCCGGCGCGTTCGGGTTGACCTGCGGCAGCGAGGTCATGGCGAGCACTTCGCCGGTCTTGATGTCGAGGACGATCCCGGCGGCGCCGATCGCGCTGAACTTGGCCATGGCCGCGCCGAGCTCGCTCTCCAGCGCCGCCTGCACCCGCGTGTCGATCGACAGGGCGACCGGCGTCCCGCGGGTGACCGGGTTGGTCAGCCGGTCGTCGAGCACCCGCTCCATGCCGGCCACTCCGTGCCCGGTCGAGTCGGTGAAGCCGAGCACATGGGCGGCGAGGCCGGTCTGCGGGTAAAGGCGCTCGGGCTCGCGCATGAACTCGATCGCCGGCTCGCCGAGCGCGTTCACCGCCGCGACCAGATCCGGCACCGCTCGGCGGGCGAGGAAGGCGAAGCTCTTCCCCGACTTGAGGATCGCGCGATACTGGTCGGCGCCGCGCTCCGGCATCAGCTGGGCGAGCTTAGCGGCAAGCTCGTCGGGATTGCCGAGCAGGCGGTTGGGGTGGACGGCGATCGTCCAGGCGTCGATCGTCCGCGCAAGCGGAAGGCCGTTGCGATCGGTGATGTCGGCCCGGGCCGGCACCAGCCCGTTGGCCAAAACGGCGCCGGCCGAACGGTCGGTGAACACCTGGAGGTAGAGCAATCGGGTCGCGATCAGCAGGGTCACGCCGGCGAACATGAGCATCACCAGCATCAGCCGGTAATAGGTGAGCGACAGCCCGTCCTGGCGGTTGCCGGCGTCGCCGAGACGCGGCGGGTTGACGGCGATGGCGACCATTACCGGCCGCTGCTCCCGCCGCCCTTGCCGCCATGCGACGGCGCCGCGGCGGATGCGGTGCGCGGGGAAGTCTTGGCCGGAACGGCAGCGGCGGCGGCGGTCTTACCCGGTTTCGCCTTCGCCGGCGCCGGAGCGGGCTTGTCCGGCTTGGCGGCCGTGGCGACCCGGACCGGCGCCGGCCTGTCAGGCTTGGCCGCCGTGGCGGGCGCCGGCCTGTCAGGCTTGGCCGCCGTGGCGGGTGCCGTCTTGACCGGCTTGGCGGCGGCGATCGTCGCGGGTTTCGCCGGCTTCTTCTCGGGCGGGACAGGCGCGGTCGCGGCCGGCTTGAGCTTGGCGGAGGTCGCCGGGGTGTAGCTCGCCTGGTGGACGAGCGTCGGCTGCGGCGGCGGAGGGGCCGGCGCGACGGCGGTGACGACACGCGGGGCCGGCTTCGCCGCCGCGGGCGCCGCCGGGGCGGCAACGTCCGGATCGGCCGGAACGGCGGCGGCGCCGGTCTCGGCCGAGGCCATGCGCACCTCCGCGCTCTGCTCGGCGACGGTCGGCTCGTGCCGCTCGAGGCGGGCGAGAGCCACAGGATCGCGGACGAACTGCGCCGAGCTCGGCGCGGACAGCGCCAGCACGTTCGAGTTCCAATCCTCGAGCTGGGTCATGCGTCCGCGCGTTCCGAGCTCGGTCTGGAGCGACCGGATCTCGCCCTTGGCCGCGAGGATCTGGCCTTCGACCCTGGCGAGGTCGGCCCGCTCGGTGGCGACTCGCAGCGACACCATGTAGCAGCCGAGGGCGGCGCCGCCGACGGCGGCGACCCAGATCACGGACTTGAATCCCCTTGCGATCATGCCGGGGCTCCTTCCTTCCAGGCGGGACTGTGGGTACGGCGGGCGACCCTCAGGGTGGCCGACCGCGCGCGAGGGTTGGCGCGGACCTCCGCGTCGCTCGCCCGCACCGGCTTGGCGACGCCTTCGAAGCTGGGCGCCGAGACCGCGCCGGCGCGTTCGGGCAAGTGGCGGGAGCCGGCCGGGAGGTCGCCGCTGCGCTCCTTGAGGAAACGCTTCACGACCCGGTCCTCCAGGCTGTGGAAGGTCACCACGGCGAGCCGGCCGCCGGGCTTCAGCACCTGCTCCGCGGCGGCAAGCCCGCCCTCCAGCTCCTGCAGTTCCTCGTTGAGGTGGATCCGGATGGCCTGGAAGGTCCGGGTCGCCGGATCCTTCTTCATGCCGGCATGGTATCCCGCCGCCTTGCGGACGACCTCGGCCAGCCGGCCGGTCCGCTCGATCGGCCGGGCGGCGACGATGGCCCGGGCGATACGCCGCGACTTGGGTTCCTCGCCGTAGCGCCAAAGCACGTCCGCGATCGTCTCTTCGGCGGCGTTGTTGACGAAATCGGCGGCGCTCTCGCCCTCCTTCGCCATGCGCATGTCGAGCGGTCCGTCGGCCTGGAAGGAGAAGCCGCGCTCGGGCCGGTCGAGCTGCATCGACGAGACTCCGATGTCGAGCGTCACGCCGTCGACCTCGCCGACGCCGCGGGCGGCAAGCGCCTGACGCATCCGGGAAAAACGCTCCGGAACAAGCGTCAGGCGCCCCCCGCTCGAGGCCGCCAGCGCCTCGCCTTCATGTACCGCGTCGGGATCGCGGTCGAAGGCGTAGACGCTGGCGGCCCCTTTATCGAGAATCGCGCGCGAATAGCCGCCGGCGCCGAAGGTGCCGTCGACATGGGTTTCGCCCGGAGCGACGCCCAGGGCGGCGATGACCTCGTTGAGCAGCACCGGGGCGTGTGGGGCGGGCACGATCGGGCTCATGCGGTGAGGCCTTTTTCTTCGAGTCGGTAGGCGGCGATCTCCTTCAAATCGCGGTCGCCTTCCTTGAGCGCGGTGCGCGGGTTCCAGATCTCGACCGTCCCGCCGACCCCGACGAACAGGGCAAGCTCGTCGATCCCGCCCTTGCGGCGCATCATCGGCGGCAGGACGATCCGGCCGCTGGTGTCGTAGGGCACGGCCTCGGTCATGCCGAAGGCGCGTCTCGCGCGGGCGTAATGCTCCTCGAGCGTCCCGCCGCGCCCTTCCTCGGCGAGTCGACGGCGCTCCATCTCCTCGTAAAGGTTACGGGCGTAGCCGCGGCCGTAGGCGGTGAGGCAGGGCGAGACTTCGTGCGCGCCGATGACGATGGCGCGGGCGTCGGAGCGGCGCTCGATCACCGAGCGGACGAAGGCGGGAACGGAGAGACGCCCCTTGGCATCCACCGCGTTGAGCGCGCTTCCCTGAAAGAAGTCGTCGATCTCCACGCCAGCCCGCTCCAACAACACGGACCTTCCCCCTTCGCGAAGACGCGTCTGCCGCGCTCCGCGTGACTCTTTGGCCAGCCAGAGAAGTGCCCCGAAACTTTAGAAGCGGGTGGATAACATCCCTCACAGGGGGATGGAAGGGGATTTCATGCCTTTTTTGGGGATTTCATGCCCATAGAGGGCGAAATTGCCATGGTTCGTGGGCTGTTCGCCTCTGAGTTCTTCTTTCGTACAGGGTGCGCAAGCCTGTGGATAAGTCGGTGAATAGGCTCGCAGGCCGCAACAGGAGAGAATCGTCGTGACGGAGTCGCTGGGAACTCATCGCGCCGACGGAGCTGGTCCAGAGGCCTTCGTCTGATTCTCCTCGCCGCCGCCCGGCGCCACGCCGAGCTCGGCCAGAGGCTCCTTCGGCAAGGCCTCGTTGGTCGCCGCCGGCGGGGCGGCCTGGTTGCGCGAGGCCAGGCGGTCGACGACGTTCACCGCCGGCTCCTCGTCGCTCGGACGGGCGAAGATCGCGCCCAGCAGGACGAGGATGAACACGAAGGCGAGCCCGGTCAGGCCGATGCGGACACGTTGCACGCTGGTCGCTTCTCCACCCCTTCGCGAACGCGGAATCTGAAGAGAACGTAACGGAAGCGCAAGCGCTTTGTCGCGGCGCTCGCCGGTCGACGCCGCTCCGGTCCCGCCCTTTCGCCGAAAACGTCTTGACGCCGCCTTCGCAGACCACGAAGTGAGTCACATGCACAAGACCCCCGCCCTCCCCCTCGCGGCGTCGCTCGCGGCCCTCCTCGCCCTCGGCGCATGCAACAACAAGCCGACCACGGTCGTCGCCAACGAAGACGATCCCCAGGCCGAGCAGCTCAAGAACGCCAAGCCGGTGGCGCCGCCGCCCATGATCCAGGCCAGCCGCACCTACCGCTGCAAGGACAACAGCCTGCTCTACGCCGACTTCTACACCAACAACACGGTGTCGGTGCGCTCGAAGAAGGACGGCACGCCGACCGTGCTCACCGCCGCCGACGGCAAGCCGCCCTACACGGCGCCCGGCTACTCGGTCAGCGCCAATGCCGAGTCGATCAGCTACGCCGCTCCCGGCAAGGGCAGCCAGCCCTGCGACACCAAATAAGCAGGCGTTGAGCCTCAGCCACGAAACGGGCCGGCCGGACGTTTTCCGCGCCGGCCCTTTTCGCGTCTGCGGGCCTTCGACAAAGCGAAATCGATCCCCTACAGGGCCGCCATGCCCAGCCCGATCACGCCGGAAATCGTCGCCGAGCACGGCCTCTCCCCCGAAGAATATGACCGCGTCCTCCACGCGCTCGGCCGCGAGCCGAACCTCACCGAGCTCGGCATCTTCTCGGTCATGTGGTCGGAGCATTGCTCGTACAAATCCTCCCGTGCCCATCTGAGGAAGCTGCCGACCGAAGCCCCGTGGGTGATCCAGGGCCCCGGCGAGAATGCCGGCGTGATCGACATCGGCGACGGCCCGAACGGGACTCGGCTCGCCGCCATCTTCAAGATGGAGAGCCACAACCATCCTTCCTATATCGAGCCCTATCAGGGCGCGGCGACCGGCGTCGGCGGCATCCTGCGCGACGTCTTCACGATGGGCGCGCGTCCGGTCGCCAACCTCAACGCGCTCCGCTTCGGCCGGCCGGACCACCCCAAGACCCGCCACCTCGTCGCCGGAGTGGTCGCCGGTATCGGCGGCTACGGCAATTGCGTCGGCGTTCCGACGGTGGGCGGCGAGGTGAACTTCCACTCGGCCTATGACGGCAACATCCTGGTCAACGCGATGACCGTCGGGATCGCCGAGCAGGACAAGATTTTCTATTCGGCCGCCGCCGGGATCGGCAATCCGGTCGTCTATGTCGGCTCCAAGACCGGCCGCGACGGAATCCACGGCGCGACCATGGCGTCGGCCGATTTCGCCGAGGACAGCGAGGAGAAACGGCCCACCGTCCAGGTCGGCGATCCGTTCACCGAAAAGCTGCTGATCGAGGCGTGCCTCGAGCTGATGGCCTCCGACGCGATCGTCGCGATCCAGGACATGGGCGCGGCCGGGCTCACCTCCTCGTCGGTCGAGATGGCCTCGAAGGGCGGGGTCGGGCTCGAGCTCGACATGAACGCCGTCCCCTGCCGCGAGGAGGGGATGACGCCCTACGAGATGATGCTCTCGGAGAGCCAGGAGCGGATGCTGATGGTGCTGAAGCCCGGCCGCAAGGCCGAGGCCGAGGCGATCTTCCGCAAGTGGGAGCTCGATTTCGCGGTGATCGGCCAGGTCACCGGCACCGGACATCTGGTGCTCAAGTGGAACGGCGAGACCGTCGCCGACATCCCGCTCGCGCCGCTCGCCGACGAGGCGCCTTGCTACGAGCGGCCGTGGACCTCGACCCCGAAGCCGGCGCCGCTGGCCGAGGTGCCGGGATCGACCGACATCGCCGCCGATCTGCTCAAGCTGATGGCCTCGCCGGACCTCGCCAGCCGCCGCTGGATCTGGGAGCAATACGACCAGAAAGTCGGCGGGGACACGGTCCAGCCGCCCGGCGGCGACGCCGCAATCGTCCGCATCCACGGCACGGACAAGGCGCTCGCCGTCACCTGCGACGTCACTCCGCGCTATTGCCACGCCGATCCCCATGAGGGCGGCAAGCAGGCGGTCGCCGAAGCCTGGCGCAACCTCTGCGCGGTCGGCGCGAGGCCGCTCGCCGCCACCGATTGCCTCAATTTCGGCAACCCCCAGCGGCCCGAGATCATGGGCCAGCTGGTCGGCTGCATCGAGGGCATGGCCGAAGCCTGCCGGGCCCTCGGCTTCCCGATCGTCTCCGGCAACGTCAGCCTCTACAACGAGACCAAGGCCGAGGACGGCGCCGGAAGCGCCATCCTCCCCACGCCGGCGATCGGCGGCGTCGGCCTGATCGACGACTGGCGCAAGGCGGTCGGCATCGCCTTCAACGGGATAGGCGACGTCATCGTCCTGATCGGCAAGCGGAACGGCCATCTCGGCCAGTCGCTGTGGCTTCGCGAAATCCACGGCCGCGCGGAAGGGCCGCCGCCGGTGGTCGACCTCAGAGCGGAGCGCGCTGCCGGCGAATTCGTCCGCGCCGCCATCGCCGGCGGGGCGATCACCGCCTGCCACGACGTCGCCGACGGCGGGATCGCCGTCGCGATCGCGGAAATGGCGCTGGCCGGCCATGTCGGCGCCCTCGTCAACAAGCTGAGGCCGGACCGCGGCGCCGACCTCTTCGCCGAGGACCAGGGCCTCTACGTCGCCACCATCTGCGACAATTGCCTTCTGACCTTCCTCGCCCGAGCCCACGCGGCCGGCGTGGAGGTCGAGGCGATCGGCCGCACCTGCGGCAGCCGGCTGATCTTCGAGCTGCCGGACGGCGACCACGCCGTCCCCCTCGCCGACCTGCGCCGCGCCCACGAGGGCTTCTTCCCGGCGCTGATGTACGGCGCACCGGCGGGGGCGTGACGCGTTGAAAAGTGCATCAATCTATGCTAATTCTGATGCATGCGCACGACGGTGACCATCGATGACGAGCTCATGGCCAAGGCCATGGAGTATACCGGCGTGAAGGAGCGGGCGACCGTCATCCGGATGGCGCTCGAGACTCTTGTGGCTCTCGAGGCTGGACACCGGCTCGCGCAGCTCGGCGGATCGGATCCGGATGCGTGGGCCGCGCCGCGCAGGCGGCCGGAAGCTGCATGATCCTGGCGGACACGTCCGTCTGGATCAATCACATCAACAGCGGACCCGATGAGCGGCTCGTCGCCTTCCTGAACGGCGTAAGAATCGTGATGCATGATTTCGTCATCGGCGAGATCGCCATGGGATCGCTTAGAAACCGGAGCCAGCAACTTGCCATGCTTCGAGACCTGCCCCGCGCGATCCACGTCAGCAACGGAGAAGCTCTCCTCCTCGTCGAGGGCGCGGATCTCCACGGCAGCGGGTTGAGCTTTATCGACGCGCATCTTCTTGCCGCGGCCATTGCCTCGCCGGCTCAGGGGCGAGTCCGCATCTGGACTGGCGACAAGCGCCTCCATGCGCATGCTGCGCGCCTCGGCGTGGCGTACATGCGGTGACCGCCGGCTATTCCGGGACGCCGCTGGCCAAGAAGCTGTCGCTGAAGGACGGCATGCGGGTGCGGTTTGAGGCGATGCCCGGGCCGGTGCGCGCCGAGATCGAGGGCGCCGGGCTGGCCCTGGTGCTGGCGGAAGACGCGATCGACTCGGCCCACATCTTCATCACCGGGCGGATCGAGCTCCGGGATTCGCTCGAGCGCCTCCTGCCCCTCCTCGCCCGCGACGGGCAGATCTGGGTTTCCTGGCCCAAGAAGGCGGCCAAGCTCCCGACCGACGTCACCGAGGACGTCGTGCGCGAGGTGGCGCTGCCGATGGGGCTGGTCGACGTCAAGGTCTGCGCGGTGGACGAGACCTGGTCGGGGCTGAAGCTGGTCATCCGCAAGGCGCTCCGGTGACCGCCGTCACCGGGCCGGGGCCGCGCATCCTCACCCTCGACGTGCTTCGCGGCGTCGCGGTGATGGGCATCTTCTCGGTAAACGTCGTCGGCTTCGCCATGCCCGACGCGGCCTATCTCAACCCGGCGGCCTATGGCGGGGCGGGCGGAGCGAACCTTGCGGTCTGGGTGCTGAACTTCGTCCTGATCGACAACAAGATGCGCTGCCTCTTCTCTCTGCTGTTCGGCGCCAGCCTGCTGCTCGTCGCCGAGCGGGCCGAGGCCGCCGGGCGCTCTCCGGCGGTCGCCCATTATTCGCGGATGCTCTGGCTTCTCGTCTTCGGCCTCGTCCATTTCTACCTGGTCTGGGACGGCGACATCTTGTCGCTCTACGCGCCGATCGGAATGTTCGCTTACGCCTTCCGTCGGCTGCCGCCGGAGCGGCTCGTCGCCGCCGCCCTCGTCTTCCTGCTGATGGATGCGGCGATCATGGTCGAGCTATGGCGAGGCTTCGCGGCCGGCGAAGCGGCGGCGCAAGCGCCGGGCGCCACCCAGGCCACGATCCTCCAGTGGCGCTCCGACGCGGAGGACCTGATCCCGCCCACTCCGGCCGAGCTCGCCCGCGACCTCGCCGCCTATCGCGGCGGCTGGAGCGGCGTCGTCGCCCACCGCTGGGCCGACAGCGCGCTCGGCCCCGTCATCAACCTGATGCTCGTCGGGCCTCAGACGCTCGGCCTGATGCTGCTCGGAATGGCCGGGCTGAGGAGCGGCTTCCTGACCGGCTCCTGGGCGGCGTCACGCTATCGCCGGATCATCCTCATCGGCCTCGCGATCGGCATTCCCGCTCAGGCCGCGCTTGGCTGGTGGATGTGGCGGAGCGGATTCCCGGGCGCCCTGGTGTTCGCAAGCCACTACCTCTTCGCCCTGCCCTTTTATTATCTCCAGGCGGCTGCCTATGCCGCCGCGATCGTCCTCCTCGCCCGCCGGGGCGGCGCCGTCGTGGCCCGTCTCGCCGCCGTCGGCCGCGCCGCTTTCACCAACTATCTGGGGACCAGCCTGGTCGCTTCCGGCCTGTTCTTCGGCTTCGGCCTGGGACTCTACGGCCGCCTCGACCGGCTCGAGACCTGGCTCGTCGCGCCGCTGGTCTGGGTGCTGATGCTCCTGTGGTCGAAGCCCTGGCTCGATCGCTTCCGCTACGGCCCGTTCGAATGGCTGTGGCGCTCGCTGGCGCGTGGCCGCCCGCAGCCGATGCGCCGCTAGACGGCGCGAGTCCTCCGGCACAGCGGATTGGCCTCGTCCTCGAGCTGGGCCATCGTCTCGACGTAGAGCGGCCGGAGGCGGGCGACCTGCGGAGTCAGCTCGTCGGGAAAGAAACGCCCTTCGATCGCGCGCCGCGCGCCGAATTCGATCTCCTCCGCGAGCGCGCCCAAAGGCTCGGCGCCGAACTGCCGCGCCTCGGACTTCATCGTGTGGGCGGGAAGGACCAGGGCCGGGGTGTTGCGTGCGTGCATCGCCTCCTCGATCTTGCCGACCGCTTTCTCCCCGTCCTCGCGGAAGTAGCTGAGGATGCGCGCGAAGCCCGCGCCAAGCTCGGCGCGCAGGGTGAAGAAGACCACCCAGTCGACCAGTTCCACATCGTCCACGCCCCCCTCCTAAAGGAGGCGAGTAAATGAGCGGTTGATATAGGGAGGCCGTCATGCCGGACTTGATCCGGCATCCACCTTCTTGTTGACGAGGGAGCTGGGAGAGAAAGTGGACCCCGGATCAAGTCCGGGGTGACGGTCACCGGTCGAACGGATTGGAGCGGCCGCGCGCGGCAAGCCGGATCGGCACGCCTTCGAATCCCAGCTCGCGTCTCAGGCCGTTGACCAGGTAGCGAAGGTAGCTGGCCGGAAGCTCGTCGGTGCGGCTGCCGAAGATCACGAAGCTCGGCGGGCGTGTGTTGACCTGGGTGATGTAGCGCAGCTTGATCCTCTTTCCCCCCGGCGCCGGCGGCGGGTTCTTCTCGATCGCCTCCTCGAACCAGCGGTTGAGCTGGCCGGTCGACACCCGCTTCGACCACGTCTCGCGGATCTCGAACGCGGCGGCGAGCAGCTGGTCGAGCCCCTTGCCGGTCCGCGCCGACACCGCCAGCAGGGGGACGCCCGGCGCCTGGCTCAGCCCGTCCCCGAGGGCGGACCTTATGCCCTGGAACAGGGCGCCATGGTCTTCGGCGAGATCCCATTTGTTGATCGCGAGGATGAGCGCACGCCCTTCCTTGAGGACGTTGTCGGCGATGCGCAGGTCCTGCGCCTCGAGCCCCAGGGTCCCGTCGAGCAGAAGCACGACCACCTCGGCGAAATCGACCGCCCGAAGCGCATCGGCCACGGACAGTTTCTCGAGCTTGTCCTGCACCTTGGCCCGCTTGCGCATGCCGGCGGTGTCGATCAGCCGGACCGGCCGGATCTCGCCGTCGGGGCCGCGCCATTCCCAGTCGACGGCGATCGAATCGCGGGTGATTCCGGCTTCCGGTCCGGTCAGCAGGCGCTCCTGCTCGAGCAGCCGGTTGATCAGGGTCGACTTGCCGGCATTGGGTCGGCCGACGACGGCGAGCTTCAGCGGTCCTTCCTCGCCTTCCTCATCGTCCGTCTCGGCTTCGTCGCGCTCGATATGGGGCCGGAGATGCTCGAACAGGTCGCCGACGCCCTCGCCATGCTCGGCGCTGATCGCCACCGGCTCGCCGAGCCCGAGCGCGAAGGCCTCCATGATGCCGCTCTCGCCCGAGCGTCCTTCGGCCTTGTTGGCGAGGAGGACGACCGGAATGGTGGCGGTTCGAAGCCAGCGCCCGATCTCCTCGTCGAGTGGGGTGATCCCCGCTCGGGCGTCGATCATGAACAAAGCGGCGTCGGCCTCCTCGACCGCGGCGGTCGTCTGCGCCCGCATCCGTCCGGGCAGGGTCTCCGGATCCTCGTCCTCGTAGCCGGCCGTGTCGATGACCCGGAAATCCAGGCCGAGCAGGCTCGCCTCGCCCTCGCGGCGGTCCCGGGTCACCCCGGGCCGGTCGTCGACCAGGGCCAGCTTCTTGCCGACCAGCCGGTTGAACAGGGTCGATTTGCCCACTTTGGGCCGGCCGACGATGGCGACGATGGGCAATCTGGCCATGGCTGCGGCCCTGCCCCCTTTACCGGCGGCGGGTCAACTCAGGGGACAGTCACTCGCCGCAACCACGCCGCCAGCTTCTCACGAGCTTCGCGAGCGAGTGACTGTCCCAGTTCTACCGCCAGGCGGAGAGCTCGCCGTTCTCGTGCAGGATGTAGAGCGTGTTGTTGGCGACGATCGGCGACACCGACACCGGCATCTTGGTCTCCACCTGGCCCTGCACCGCCCCGGTCGTCGGGTCGACGTAGACGATCGAGCCGCGCGAGCTGGCGAGGATCAGCCGGCCGCCGGCGAGCACCGGGCCGACATAGTCGATCGCCCCGCTCTTCTTCTTCGCATTCTCGTAATGCGGCAGCTGGGTGAGCCACTTCACATGACCGTTGCTTCGCGAAAGGCAGAGCAATTGCCCATCGTCGTCGATGACGAAGACCCAGTCGCCGGCGACCCACGGAGTCGAGATCCCGGCGATGTTGATCTCCCAGACCCGCTGGCCGGTGATCAGCTCGATGGCCACCATGCGCCCGCCCTGGCCGACCGCGTAGACCCGGCCGCCGTCGATCACCGGCTCCGCGTCGATGTCCGACATCGAGGTGACCGTGGTCGAGATGCTGGTCCGCGCCAGCGCGTCCTGCCAGACCACCTGGCCGTTCTCGTAGCGATAGGCGGTGAGCTCGCCCGACGAGAAGCCGGCGACGACCGTGCCCTGGGCGGCGGCCGGGGCGGCGGCGCCGAGCACGCCGGCGATCTCGACCGCTCCGGCGCCGGTCCAGCGCACCACGCCGTCGGCCGGGTTGAGCGCGAACAGCTGGTTGTCCTGGGTGATCACGTAGACATTGTCGTTGGCGATGGTCGGGGCGCCGCGCAGCGGACCGCCGGGGCGCACCGTCCAGGCGATGGCCCCCGTCTTGGCGTCGAGCGCGGCCGCGTCGCCGGCTCCGGTCGTCGCGTAGAGACGGCCATTGTCGTAGCTGACGCCCCCGCCGAACAGGGTACCGGACTGGATGTCCTTGCCGCGGATCGGGCTGCGCCACAAAGTCGCGCCGGTGTCGGCGCTCAGCGCGCGGACCACGCCCTGCGTGTCCATGGCGAAGACCTTGCCCTCGGCCGCGACCGGCGCGGCGGCGAGCTGCGCCTTCTTGCTGCTGCCCTCGCCGATGCTCACTCGCCAGGCCATGGCCGGCGAACCGCCGAGGGCGAGATGGCCCATCGACTTGGCGGCATTGCCGCCCGGCTGCGCCCAGGCTTCGTTGGCGAGCGGCACCGGCAGTGTGACCGGAGTCGCCGCGAGCGCCGGATCGACCTCGACCGCCGCCTCGTTCGAAAGCACGGCGATCCGTTCGCCGAGCGTCGGAGTCACCGGCTTCTTGCCCTTCTTGAGCACGCTGCAGCCGCTCAAGAGGCTGACGGCGACGAGGGCGATGACGAGGCGCTTCATGGATTACCTTCCTGTGGGGCGCCCGGAGCGGTCTGCTGGATCGCGTCGAAGCCGAGCGAGCTCGCCATCTGCTGGGCGCGGGAGCGGATCGTGTCCGGGACCTTCCGGTTCTTGGCGATGGCCGCGTAGAGTCGGCCGGCCTCCGCCGGGCGGTTGAGCTTGATGTAGGAGATGGCGACCATCTCGCCGGCGCTTCCGAACCAGGGGCTGTCCGGGACGGCCAGCGGCTTCAGCCGGTCGATCACCGCCTGCGGCTTCAGCCGGTCGAACTGGACCGCCGTCATCCGAACCAAAGCAAGGTCGCGATAGGGTTTGTCGAAATCGTCGCTGTCGGCGATCTGGCGGAAGGCGGCCACGGCGCCCGCCATGTCGCTGGCCTCGGCGGCAAGGTCCGCCGTGGTGAGCAGGGCCGCCGCCCGATAGCCTTGCGGGCCCGATTTGGCGAGCTGGTCGAGCTTGGGCTGGGCCGCCTTCTTGTTGCCGGCGGCGATGTCGTCGAAGGCGGAGATCAGGGTTT
This sequence comes from Sphingomonadales bacterium, assembly GCA_034668685.1. Lineage (GTDB taxonomy): Bacteria > Pseudomonadota > Alphaproteobacteria > Sphingomonadales > Sphingomonadaceae > Allosphingosinicella. The sequence continues at coordinate 27,646 of JAXDPA010000105.1, forward strand.
CGCCCCGCTCGCCGGCCTTGAGGGCACGCTGGTTCTGCCACCAGATCGCCCCGCCGATCGCGGCGATGAACAGGATGAAGCCGGCGATGACGAGCTTGCCGTAGCGCCGCCAGTAATCGACCCACTGGTCGCGGCGCAGCTCCTCGTCCACCTCGCGATAGAAGGTCTCGTTGTCGACAGGCCTCAGCGCCAAGGAAAATCTCCAGAAATCATCGAGCGGGCGCCGCCGTCCCCCCAAGCTGTCGCTCAGCCGAGCAATACGCAGGATGAACGAAGGCCCGGCGCTCGCCGCCGCCCCCGCGCTCCTCTACCGGGCCGGAGCGCCGAACGGCAAGCCTCACTTTTTGGATCGGTAGATTTGCTCTTCGCCGGGGAAGGCGCGGCTCCTGACCTCGCCGGCATAAGCGGAGACCGCCGCCTCGATCCGGCCGGCGAAATCCTCGTAGCGCTTGACGAAGCGCGGCGCCCGCTCGAACAGGCCGAGCATGTCCTCGGTGACCAGCACCTGGCCGTCGCAGGTCGCCGAGGCGCCGATGCCGATCGTCGGGCAGGCCACCGCCCGGGTCGCCTCGACCGCGATCTCCTCCATCACCCCTTCGAGGACGAGCAGGAAGGCGCCCGCCTCGGCGACGGCGCGGGCGTCGGCGAGGATCTTGTTCGCCTCGGCCTCGCTCTTCCCCCGTGCGCCGTAGCCGCCCAAGGCATTCACCGCCTGGGGCGTGAGGCCGACGTGGCCGATCACCGGGATGCCGCGGCGGGTCAAAAAGGCGATCGTCTCGGCCATCGCCTCGCCGCCCTCGAGCTTCACCGCCGCCGCCCCGGTCTCCTTGAGGATCCGGGAGGCCGAGGCGAAAGCCTGCTGCGGCGAAGCCTCGTACGAGCCGAACGGCATGTCGATCGCGACCACCGAGTGCCACGATCCGCGCACCACCGCGGCCCCGTGCGCGCACATCATCTCCATCGTCACCGGCACGGTCGAGGGCAGGCCGTAGATCACCTGGCCGAGGCTGTCGCCGACCAGCAGCAGGTCGCAATGCGGATCGAGCAGCTGCGCCATCCGGGCGGTGTAGGCGGTCAGCATGACGATCGGCTCGCCGCCCTTCATCGCCTGGAGCTTGGGCACGGTCAGCCGCTTCATCGGCGCCGGCACCGGGTTGGCGCGGCTGGTCGCCGTGTCGAGCGAGTGGGTGACGGACATCGCCGCCTCTTAGCCGCTCGCCGCGGCCAAGGCCAGAATGGCCCCGCCGAAGGCGCGCCGGACGAGTCGCCGGACTTCGAAGAGCCGGCCGCACCGCCGGTCGTGGCGAGGTCGAAACGAATACGCTTTTCGGTGGGTCAAGCAGAAGATTCACGTTTATTGTTGAGTTCGTCTTGGCCCGCCTTGACCCTTCGCGTCAATGCCAGAACAGAGTTCCTCAAGCAAAGTAAAGGTTTAGCACAGCCCAGCCCCGCGCACACGCCGTCCCCGCTGGACATTTCAATTTGGCGGCTCGTGATCGTCCGAAGTGCTGTGACAAAGTCGTCGCGACGCGCTAAGGTTGCGACTCCATAAAAATCTGAAGGGGGATGGGACATGAAATCTGTGAGAACGATATTGTACGCGGCGGCGCTGCTCGGCGGTACCGCGATCCAGGCGACTCCGGCCTTTGCTCAAGCGACCCGCACCTGGGTGTCGGGCGTCGGCGACGACGTCAATCCGTGCAGCCGCACCGCGCCCTGCAAGACCTTCGCCGGCGCGATCTCCAAGACCGCCAACGGCGGCGAGATCAACTGCCTCGATCCCGCCGGCTACGGCGCGGTGACGATCAACAAGACGCTGGTCATCGACTGCCATTACACCGAGGGCGGCGTCCTCGCCGCCGGCAACGGCATCGTCGTCAACGCCACGTCGAGCGACGTGGTGGTGCTTCGCGGCCTCGACATCTTCGGGGTCAACCCGCCGACCCACGGCGTGCGCATCCTCGTCGCTCAGGCGGTGCTCATCGAGGATTGCGTCATCCGCCGCTTCAACCTGGCGAACAGCTTCGGCATCAGCTTCGTGCCGAGCGGGACGACCACCCTCTACGTGAACAACACCCGGGTCACCCAGAACGGCATCGCCGGCTCCGGCGGCGGCATTACCGTCGCTCCGACCGGCACCGGCGTCGGCCGAGTCGTGCTCCGCAACGTCGATGTCGAGCAGAACCCGAACCACGGCGTCTTCATCGACACGTCGGCCACGTCCAGCGGCGCGACCTCCGTCGACGTCGAGTCGAGCAACGTCTCCGGCAACGGCAACGGCATCTCGATCCTCTCGACCGCCGGCGCCTCGAACACGATGGTGGCGGACACGTCGATCTCCCACAACAGCCTCAATGGGATCATCGCCAACGGGCCGGTCACGGTCCGGGTCGGCAACTCGACGATCACCGACAACGCGTTCACCGCCGGCTCGGCCGTGGTCGCGGTCAACGGCGGCCAGGCGCTGAGCTACAACAACAATCGCCTCGACGGGAACACCACCAACGGGGCCTTCACCAACACCATCCTGCCGCACTGATCGGCACGAAAGCCATCACGACTTAGGGGGCGCTTCGGCGCCCCCTTTTTTGTCCCCGGCCCGCCGCCGCCGTCACTCCCACTCGATCGTTCCCGGCGGTTTCGACGTGCAGTCGTAGACTACCCGGTTGATGCCCTTGACCTCGTTGATGATGCGGGTCGCCACCCGGCCGAGGAAGGCCGGGTCGAACGGGTAGGCGTCGGCGGTCATCCCGTCGGTCGAGGTCACCGCCCTCAGCGCGCAGACATGGTCGTAGGTGCGCGCGTCGCCCATCACGCCGACCGTCCTCACCGGCAGAAGCACGGCGAAGGCCTGCCAGATCGCGTCGTAGAGGCCGGCGGCGCGGATCTCCTCGAGATAGACGGCGTCCGCCTTGCGGAGGATCTCGCAGCGTTCCTTCGTCACCTCGCCCGGGATTCGGATGGCGAGGCCGGGCCCTGGGAAGGGGTGGCGGCCGACGAAGGCGTCCGGAAGGCCGAGCTCGCGCCCGAGCGCGCGCACCTCGTCCTTGAACAATTCCCTCAGCGGCTCGACCAGCTTCATGTCCATCCGCTCGGGCAGCCCGCCGACATTGTGGTGGCTCTTGATCGTCACCGACGGGCCGCCGGTGAAGCTGACGCTCTCGATCACGTCGGGATAGAGCGTGCCCTGCGCCAGGAAATCGGCGCCGCCGATCTTCCGCGCCTCCGCCTCGAACACGTCGATGAACGTCCTGCCGATCAGCTTGCGCTTGTCTTCCGGGTCGGAGAGCCCGGCGAGGCCGGAAAGGAAAAGCTCCTCGGCGTCGACTTGGACGAGCGGGATGTTGTAGTGGCCGCGGAACAGAGAGACGACCTGCTCCGCCTCGCCGGAGCGCATCAGCCCGTGGTCGACGAACACGCAGGTCAGCTGGTGGCCGATCGCCTCGTGGATCAGCACCGCCGCGACCGCGCTGTCCACGCCGCCCGACAGCCCGCAGATCACCCGGCCGCCCCCCACCTGCTCGCGTATCTCGGCGATCTTCGCCTCGCGGAATTCGGCCATCGTCCAGTCGCCGGCGAGACCGCAGACGTGGCGTACGAAATTGGCGAGCAGGCGTCCGCCGTCCGGCGTGTGGACCACCTCGGGGTGGAACATCAGGCTGTAGAAGCGCCGCGCCTCGTCGACCGCCACCGCAAAGGGCGCGCCCTCCGACTGGGCGACCACCCGGAAACCCTCCGGCAGCCGCTCGACCCGGTCGCCGTGGCTCATCCACACCTGGTGGCGCTCGCCGGGCGACCACAGCCCGTCGAACAACGGAGTCTCGCCCGTGATGTCGATGAAGGCGCGGCCGAACTCGCGGCTCTCGGAAGGCGCGACCAGGCCCCCCAATTGGTGCGCCATGGTCTGCTGGCCGTAGCAGATGCCGAGCACCGGCACGCCGGCCTCGAACAGATGCTGCGGCGCGCGCGGGCTGTCCTCCCACGTCACCGAGGACGGGCCGCCCGAGAGGATGATGCCCTTGGGCGCAAGCCGCTCGAACGCGGCCGCCGCGGCGTTGAACGGCGCGATCTCGCAATAGACCCCCGCCTCACGCACCCGCCGGGCGATCAGCTGGGTCACCTGGCTTCCGAAATCGACGATGAGGATCGTGTCCGACGGCTGGATCGTCATGGCGGGGCGATAGGCAGGGAAAAGCGGCGAGTAAAGGCGGCGGCCACGAAGCCTAGGATCAGCGCGGCGCGGCGGGCGGATTGACGAGAAAGACGACGTAGCCGCGAAAATTGGGCTCATCCTCGATCCCTTTCGGAGGCCGCCATGCGCCGCCCTCGACGAGCCCGAGCTTGAACGGCAGCGGGAAGCCGCGCAGCTTCGCCAGCCACGCCTCGTATCCGGGGATGGTGGCGCGGCCCTGGTAGGTCTGCACGACGACCTCGTCGACAACGCCTCGAAGGGTCGCCAGCGCGGCTGGATCGGCGTTGGCGCTCCAGTCCATCAGCCCGGTCACCGACAGACGATAAGGCCTCGGAAGATCGCGCCGCAACGCGCGCAGGAAGAGGGCGTAGCGGCCGAGGCCCCGGGTCCGGGCGTCGAAATCGACCTGCAGCCCGGCGACGCTATTGCCCGCCGAGGCCCACGCCCGAAGCCGCGCCGCCAGCGCCGGCGCCGCCTTGGCCGGCCAGTCGAGGGTATCGGTCCGGACCACGAGCCACAAAGTCTTCCCGGGGAGCGACGGCAGGCCCGGCCGCAAGGCGAGGTAGCGGCCCGGGGCGGAAGCCCGGATCTCGCCGTCCAGCAGGTAAAGCGTGCGCGCGTGGGCCAAAGCGGGCTGCGGCTTCACCCCGGCCCACAGCCAGAAGGCGTCGTAGCGCTCCGCCGCCACCCGGTCCGGCTCGGCCGGCTTGCATGAGGCGAGCGCCAGAAGCAGGGCGCCGGCCCAGAGCTGGCGTGCGCTCGCCACCTACCAGTAGAATTTGAGCTGCTGGGCCCAGCGCGACGCCGGGTAATCGTGCTTCAGCCGGTTGAACCAGGCGCGCCGTTGCTCGCGGCCGACCTCGGTCCCGCCGCAGCTGTTGCCGCCGCTCGGCGCGTAGCAGCGAATGGCGCGGTTCAAGGCGATCGCCTTGTCGTCGGCGCTCGCCGCGGGATCGGCGATGACGGCCTTGTAGACTTCCAGCCGCTGGTAGGGCTGGCCGGGGAATTGCGGCCTCGAAGAGGCGAGGCCCGTCGTCGCGGGCGTCTCGTCGGTCTCGAAGCCGTCGAAGCCGTTGCTCCGGAAATATTCGGCCAGGCACAGGCGCGGGCGCACGGCGGCCGGGGCTGCGACGAGCTGCCGAACCGTAGCCACCAGCGCCGGGCAGCCGATCTCGCCGAGCCGGGCCTTCGGCCCGAACCGGCCGAGCGGCGGCGGCGCGAGCTCGGGATTCTCGTTGGCATTGTAGCTGCGCGCGCCGCCATAATAGCTGTCCGCCCTGGCGCCCGCGGGGACCAGCGCGACGTCGTCGAGAAACTCGCGGTAGAAGCCGCGCCTCAGTTCCTTGGCGAGCAGGACGTAGGCGGCCACCTCCCGCTCCTGCCTGGGCGCGCGCACGTCCTTCGCCTGCTGGCGGAGCAGATCGGGCCCGGCCACGTCCTCGAGCAGCATCTGCCGGATGACCGGGTGGCGTACCCTGGAATCGGGCGCGAAGATCCGCGCCACGGCGCCGCTGCGCTCCTCGTGCAGCGCCAGCGCCAGCTCGAGCGCCTCGCGCTGGTAGGGCTGGACCGCGCCGTCGAACAGGCTCAGCCAGAAGCCCCGCGCATTGCGGTCGCCGGCCGAGTCGAGGGCGAGGCCGCGGAGCACCTGGCGGCTGAACTCCAGATAGGTGAAGCGCTTCTCCCGAGCCGCGTCGGGGATGAGCGCCAGCACCTCGCGCGGCTGCCGCCGGACGTAAAAGGCTTCGGTGGCGCGAAGGTAGCCGAACAGCGCCGGCTCGTGGGCGAACAACGGCGCCTGGCGCTCGAGAGCGTCGCGCGTCAGATGCCGGGTGCAGCCCGGCGCCGGCGTCTCCTCGCCGTCCGTGCAGCGCATCGCCTGCAGGTCCGCGACGGCGAGCAGCAGCGGGTCGCGCGCGGCGAAGCCGCCGCCGCCGGTCAGCAAGGTGAGGTCGATCTCCTCGTCGAGGTCGACGGCGTCCCCGGCGCCGTCGAACGGGCCGGAGCCCGCCAGCTGCCGGTCGAAGGCCGCGGCGAGCGCCTGGTCCTTGCCGCCGAGCCAGGCCACTCGCCGGGTGAGGCCGCGCGCCGAAGCGGCGTAGCGCCCGTTCGGATAGGCCTTGAGATAGGCGTCGAGCGCGGCGCCGGCCGCGGCGATGGCGCCCAGATCGCGCTTCCCGACCTCGGTGAGCGAGCCATATTCGTCGAACGCCGCCTGCTGGGCCCGGTTCAGCTCGGTGCGCGCGACCATGTAGAGCGCGGTCTCGCGCAGCCACGGATCGGGCGCGGCGGCGAGCCCGGCGAAGCTCGCCCGAGCCGTGGCGAACCGGCCCGAATAGAATTGCCCGGCGCCGGCCAGATAGGCCGCGAACGCCTTGCCGGCCGGGGAGGCGGCGGCGGGGGCCGGCGGCGGGGCCGCGGCGCCCGAGCAATCCGCCACATAAGCCGCGCGGGCGGCGGCGAGCCGCTGCCTGTCGTCGGCCGGGACCTGCGGATTGGCCTTCAGCGCGGCGGCGAAGGCGGCGGCGCCCGCGGCCTGCGACTGGCAGCGCGAGGCCGGCTGAATGTCGCCGCCGGGCTGGGGCGGCCGGGCATAGTCCGACATCGTCGACCAGGGGAAGAGAACCAGTGGCGGGCCCTCCTGCTGCGCGGACGGATCGCGCACCGGCGTTCCGCGGCGGTCGGCGAGCAGGAGCAGCAGGTTGACCCGCGTATCGTTGCCGGGGGTAAGGACGGCCGCGTTGCCGCCGAGCTCGTAGCGGTCCTTGGCCAGCTCCCAGGTGGGCGAGTAGCCGGGATCGGCGCAGGCAAAAGCCGTCACCGCCGCCACGGCCAGCGCCGCCGCCCCGACGGCCCATCGTCCCCGCTTGCCGAGCTTCGCCCCCATCGCGATCTGTATCGCATCAGGCGGCGGGAAAAGGAAAGAGGCTAAGCCTCGGGGTCCGCCGTCCGGAAGCCGTAGATGGTTCCGTTGCGTACCGTGCAGCTGAACGACTGGCGCGGGCCGCCCTCAGGCGGCTCAACCTGCCCCTCGACCGTATAATAGCCCTTGCTCTTCGAAACGCTTCCGATGTCGGCGACCCTTCCGCCGAGGCGGTTCTCGGCCTCCCCGGCGCAGGCGTCGACCGCCGCGTCCTGCTTCTCGCGGTTGCCCTGGGTGATGGCGTTGGCGATCGCCGCGATTCCGCCGACCACGATCGCTCCGGTCACAACGTCGCCCGCGTCGACATCGTCACGGTGCCGGTGCCAGCGCCGCGCCTCGGCCGGCGCCGCCGACGTCGCCAGCAACGCGACCGCGCTTGCCCAGTAGATCGCCCTTCTCATCCCGCCGCTCCCCTGGTGGTAACGGCGGACTCGTTACGGAAACGATCCTGTCTCCGCGCTGAACCTCTAAGGATGCCAGGCGCCGGCGTGGTGGGCGGAATCCGGCATGTCGGCCGCCGCCAGAGTCGCCGCCGGGCTCGCCGGGGCGAAGCTGAAGTCGGACGCGGAGAGCTGCTTGGGCTTCATCCCCTCGACCAGGATCGAATCGCCGGTGCCCCAGCTGATCAGAGTGTCCTTGCCCGAGGCGGTGAGAGTCAGGTCCGAGAAGTTGTGCGGCACGGCGTCCGCCGTGAAGACGATGACGTCCTTCTTGGCGAAATCGGTGATCCGGTCGTCGCCCGAATTCGCGCCGAACACGAACTGGTCGTTGCCCTGGTCGCCGGTCAGCACGTCGTCGCCGCCGCCGCCGACCAATATGTCGTTGCCCTTGCCGCCGTTCAGCACGTCGTTGCCGTCGCCGGGCACCGGATCGGAAAGCCCCGCCGCGTCGACGTCGCCGAAGATCGTGATCGGCCCGGACGTGCCGACTCCGTGGGTGTCGGCGATGATCCGGCCGTCGCCGTAGAGGATGTCGTCGCCGGCGCCGCCGTTCAGAATATCGCTGCCCTGGTCGCCGGCGAGGATGTTGGCGCCGCCGTCGCCCGTGAGCGTGTCGTTGCCGTTGGAGCCGGAGAGATTCTCGAACCCGGTCAGAGTGTCGCTGCCGATCCCGGTCGACTGCGCCCCACCCTGGAGGAGCAGCGAGACGTTGACCCCGGCGATCGCCCCGCCGTTTCCCCAGAGGGAGAAGGTGTCGTTGCCGGTGCCGCCGTCGGCAATGACGTTGCCCGGCCCGGCCTCGATCAAATCGTTGCCGGCCCCGCCGGTCATAGTGTCGTTGCCGTTCTCGCCCCACAGCCAATTGTCGCCGGCATTGCCGATCAGCACGTCGTCGAAGGTCGTGCCCGAGGCGTGCTCGATCGAGATCAATGTATCCATGCCCTGGCCGGTATCCTGGGCGACGCCCTGGATGTTGAGGTCGACATGCACTCCGCCGGTGGCGTCGCTGAAGAAGGCGGCGCGGTCCCAGCCGGCGCCGCCGTCGATCACGTCGTTGCCGAATCCGCCGCCCAAGTAATCGTCGCCATTGCCGCCTTTGAGCGTGTCGTCGCCGGCGCGGGCGCGGAGATAATCGTGGCCGTCGCCGCCGGCGAGCGTGTTGGCGCCGCCGTCGCCGAGGATCTGGTCGTCATGGGCCGAGCCGACGACGTTCTCGATGCTGTGCAAATCGTCGTCGCCCGCCGCGCCGGTCGCGAAGCCCGAGGCGAGGTCGACGAACTCGGCGCCGCTCGCGCCGGCATAGCTCGCCGTGTCGATGCCGCCGCCGCCGTAGAGGCTGTCGTCGCCGTCGCCGCCCTCGAGCACGTCGTCGCCGTCGGTGAACCCGCCCGGAAAGGCCGCGGCGACGTCGGCATAGGTGGTGATCGGGCCGGACGTGCCGGTATCGTGCGTGTCGATCGTGATCCGCCCGTCGCCGTAGAGTATGTCGTTGCCCGCGCCGCCGGCGAGCTGGTCGTTGCCCTCGTCGCCGGCCAGCACGTTGGCGCCGCCGTCGCCGGTCAGGCTGTCGTTGCCGTGGGAGCCGGAGAGATTCTCGAAGCCGCTGAGGGTCATCGTGCCGATGCCGCTCGCCTGCGCCCCGCCCTGGAGCGCCAGCGAGAGATTGACCGAATAGGCCGCCTGGTTGTTCCAGACCGAGAAGGTGTCGTTGTCGGCGCCGCCGTCGGCGACGACATTGCCCGCGCCGACCTCGACCAGGTCGTTGCCGGCATTGCCGGAAATATGGTCGTCGCCGCCCTCGCCCCAAAGATAATTGTCGCCGCTATTGCCGATGATCGTGTCGGCGTAGAGCGTCCCCGAGGCGTGCTCGATGCCGACGAGCGTGTCCATGCCGAACAGGGTATTCTGGGCGATCCCCTGGATGCCCAAATCGACCTGGATGCCGCTCGTCGCGGTGTGGAAGGCGACCCGGTCGATGCCGGCGCCGCCGTCGATCAGATCGTCGCCCGGCCCGCCGTCGAGATAGTCGTCTCCGTCCTCGCCGTAGAGGCTGTCGTCGCCGCCGCGGGCGCGGATATAATCGTGGCCGGCATCGGCATGGATATTGTCGTCGCTTTCGGTGCCGAACAATGTGTCGTCGCCGGGCGTTCCGTTGATATCCGCCATGTCGATGCTCCCCTTTTCAGACGGTCGAAAGGGGTGAGCCTAACCCAGCCTCCGGCGAGCGCCAAGCGGCCACGGAACGGAGCACGGGACAGTCGGTTGGGAGGGTGACCGAGGAGACCCCGACATGACCCGCGAGACCGAGGACCGCAGCTACTGGAACGCGACCGCCGGCGAAGGGCCGGCCTTCCCGGCGCTCGCCGGCGACATGGAGGTCGACGTCGCGATCATCGGCGGCGGAATCGTCGGGGTGACCGCGGCGCGGCTCCTCAAGGACCGCGGCCGGAAGGTCGCCCTCGTCGAGGCGCGAAGGATCGGCCGCCAGGTGACCGGCCGCTCGACCGCCAAGATGAGCTCGCAGCACGGCATCCTCTACCAGACGCTGATCGGCAAGTTCGGCGAGGACAAGGCGCGGCTCTACGCCGAAGCCCAGGAGTGGGGCATAAGCAAGATCTCCGAGCTCGCCTCCCAGCACGGCATCGATGCCGACATCGAGCCCAAGCCCGCCTTCGTCTACACCCTGGACGAGGCCCGGGTGGAGGATCTCGAAAAGGAAGTGGAGGTCGCCAGGCGCCTCGGCCTTCCCGCCTCGCTCACCCGCGACACCGGCCTCCCGTTCGACGTCAGGCAGGCGATGCGCTGGGACGGCCAGGCCCAGTTCCATCCGACCAAATATGTCGCCGGCATCGCCGCCACCCTGCCCGGCGACGGCTGCCACGTTTTCGAGAACAGCCGGGCGATCGACTACGATACGGATCGCGTGGTGACCGACGGCGGAGCGATCAAGGCGCGCCACGTCGTCATGGCGACCAACATCCCGCTCGGCCAGGTCGGAATGTATTACGCGATCGCCTATCCGATGGCCGAGCCGGTGATCGCCGCCCCGATCGGCCGCGACCTTCCGGGCATGTACAAGAATGCCGAGCATCCCGGCCATTCGATCCGAACCCACAAGGGCGCCGACGGGCAGATCTGGGGAATCGTCGCCGGCAACCATTACAAGCCCGGCCATGTCGACGACGAACTCAAATATATCGCCGACATCGAGCGCTGGCTCGCCGAGCATTTCGACGCCGGCCCGGTCCGCTACCGCTGGATCAACGAGGATTACAGCGCGATGGATTCGGCGCCCTTCGTCGGCTGGTCGAGCCATCTCGGCGGCGGCGGCTATCTCGTCGCCACCGGCTTCGCCGCCTGGGGCATCTCCAACGGCACCGCCGCGGCGATGATCATCACCGACCTCGCCACCGGCAAGGAGAACAAGTGGACGGCGATGTTCGACGCCGCACGGATCAAGCCGATCGCCGGCGCCGGCGAGTTCGCCAAGGAGAATGCCGAGGTCGCCGCCCACCTCGTCTCCGGCTATCTCTCCCGCAAGCCGAAGAGCTATGACGAGCTCGCCCCCGGCGACGCCGCCATCCTCAAGATCGATGGCGACAACGTCGCCGCCTACCGCGACGAATCCGGCCAGCTCTACGCCGTCTCGGCGGTCTGCACCCACATGGGCTGCATCCTGGGCTGGAACGCCACCGACAAGACCTGGGACTGCCCCTGCCACGGCTCCCGCTTCGAGCTTTCGGGCGAAGTCATCCACGGCCCCGCCACCGCCCCCCTCGGCGCGAAGATCACCGGCTAGAGAGGCGCGGCGGTTGCGGCCGCCGGGCCGCTCCACTAGCTGTGGGCCATGAACGAGCTCAGCTCTGCGCCGGGGGCGATCGGCGAGAGCGGCGCCGAGCGCAAGGTGCCGCCGCTGCCGCCCCTCTACCGGATCGGCAAGCGCCTCCGCCACCGGATCAGCGCGATCATCGCCCGTTCCTCGAAGGTCGGAAACACGCCGGTCTACGATCCCGCGCTCTTCCCCTGGGTGGCCGGCCTCGAGGCGCGCTGGGAGGAAATCCGCGCCGAGCTCGACGCCGTGCTCGCGCTCGAGGCGGCGATCCCGCCGCTCGCCGAAATCTCCCCCGATCACCGCCGGATCGCCCCGCCCGACAAGTGGAAGAGCTTCTTCCTCTACGGCTACGGCTTCGCCAAGCCCGAGAACATCGCCCGCTGCCCGAAGACGGCGGCTGCGGTGAGCGCCGTCCCCGGCCTCAACAGCGCCTTCTTCTCGATCCTCGCGCCGGGCGCCCACATCCCCCGCCACCGCGGAGTCACCAAGGCGATCCTCACCGCCCATCTCGGCCTGATCGTGCCCAGACGCCGCGAGGCCTGCCGGATGCAGGTCGACGAGACGATGCTCACCTGGCAGCCCGGCCGGATCCTGGTCTTCGACGACACCTTCTTCCACGAGGTCTGGAACGACACCGACGAGCAGCGCGTCATCCTGCTGATCCAGTTCCGCCGCCCCACCCGCTGGCTCGGCCGGCTGGTCGGAACCGCCTTCCTCGCCGGCATCCGCCGCTCCCGCTTCGTCCAGGACGCGAAATCGAGCCTCGGCGACTGGGAGAAAGCGATGCAGAAGCTGGAGAGCGAGCCCTAAAGCCGGGAGCACTCGTCAGGCGGCGATGCCTCCGACCCCCGCGACTTGAAGGGACGCCCGGCGGAGGTGTATTCGCGAGCGGCAACCGGGACGGAGGCTGCCATGCCCGCGACTCGCCATATCCTCGCCGCCCTCGCCCTTCTGCTGGCGCTGCCGCCCGCCGCGGCCCTCGCCCAGCCCCGGTCGGCGGCAAACCTCGAAGCGAGGCTTCGCGCCCTCGAGGCCCGGGTCGCCGCGCTGGAGGGCCGCGCCGCGCCCGCCGCCGGCGCCGCCGCACCCGCGGCGGCCGGCCCCGCCTGCCGGAAGATCTACGTCCAGGCCGCCGCCATCCCCGACGGCGCGACCCTCACCGTGACCGTCAACGGCGCCACAATCGGCACCTACAACAAATACGCCCATTCCGATCTCGAAGGCTTCCTCCGCCCCGGCCCCAACAATATCGCCCTCGCTTTCTCCGCCCCCGGCACCGCCACCACCGGCGCCAGCCTCCACTGCCTCCCCCCACTCCCCGCGACTTTGCGCAGCATCATCCTGGAGTTGAAGCCGGCGGGAGGGCAGCTGCGGGCGGAGACGGCGGTGATGCTGAGCGGGGGGTAGGGAGCGGAGGCTAGTCGTGCTAGATGCGGTAGCCACTGTGGCTCCTCCCGGCTCCCGCGAGGTCCATCGGCTGCCGTCGTTCTACGCCGAGAACCAACCACGAATCATCTGAAGTAGTCCTCTCGGAGCGTCGTGAGCGCGCTGCGCGCCCTCCTCCGCAGCCTCACGGCCCTGCGCGTAGTCCTGTGACCAGAAACGTGTGCCACGGTGTCGCCACGCGATGCCAGACGGTGAGCCAGTCCTCTCTGCTACATGGCACGCGTATTGAACATGGCCGCGAAGCTTCGCACTATCGGCTGCTGTGCCCCCTCGTGTCGCTAGTACGTGAGAGTAAGCGCGTATCTGATTGCGATAGCCTTTCGTAAGTCGAATCCCATCTCTTTGGACGAGTAACCCGTGGACTTTGATCCTGCCTTTCAAAGGCTGAACGAGCTGTTTGGCTGGAGCAAGCTTCCAAGGCTCATCCTCAAATAGTGCATGCACCTCCGCAGCTAACTCAGGGGGCATGGCGTGGCGTCCTGAGAACACAATGTCATCGGCATACCGCGTGAGTTTGCAATCAAATCGTAGTGCGATCTCGATGAGCGCCTCATCCTTCCGCCGGAATGCAATGTTGGACAATGCCGGACTTGTTGGTGCGCCCTGTGGGAGTGAGCCGCGGTAGGTGCTGAGTGTCGCCAGCAAGCGAGCAGGCATCAGGTCATATCCCATTGCGTGGTAGGCTTCGATCACCAGCCGTTCGGGAGTCGAAGGGAAGAAATCGGCAAGGTCTACCGAAAACGCCCAATCCGCGCCGACGTGCGTCGCCGCTGCAGAAATGTGCGAGCGGCCAGGCACAAAGCCATGGACGTGCGCTGGGGCCTTGAATTGCGCCGCGAGGTGGTACGACAGCCACTTTTGGACAACTTTAAGAGCAACACGAGGCGCGCATATACTCCTAGTGGCACCGCCCCCCTTGGCTACATTGAAAGAGTTGTAGTGCCTGTCCGGCCGGTTCAGGAAAGACCAGATCAACCCCGAGTTTACCCCAAGCATTACGGCGAGCGCCTCTCTAGAGACAATGGGGGGCAGCCCCTTCGATGCTAGATGCCGTATCTGTTCAGTCTGAATAGCAGTTACGTGGGCTCCCAACGCCGACAATAGCTGCTCCACGTCTTCAAACAGGAAGAAGGGAGAGCTCACCAAGTGGTGTGGGAGCCTCATATAGCAAAGATGACTTTCATTGAGCGCCGGCGGTCTCGGCGACGTTTCGAAGGAGCGGCGTCGAGACCGACGGCACCCCTTCTGTCGTTGACATAGGCGCAATGGGCGTGATGCACGCCCTCGCCTGAGACTCCCACATCCACAAGCTACCTCCCCCGCCGTGCGAGTGCAAGAAGCCGGCCGATGTCGGGACTGTGTCGGTTCTTCCGGGTTCCCAATCGATGAAGCGCGTCGGCCGTGAGAGCATACGTCCGATCCGGCCGACGGATCAGAAGACCGGTCTTCCGCAACGTGTCGAATTTGCGGTTGATCCAATCTAGCGATGGAACAGAGAAGTCTCGAGCTAAGAGTCGGTCCCGGAGATCTTCACAGCCTATCGGGGCATACCTCCTGACCACTGCGAGGATTTCGAAATTCGTTGCAAGAATTGCATCGGCGGTAAAGTTAACGTGTACAGCGCGGACAGGATAGAGTTCCGCGAATTTTTTTATTTGCGCTGTGATCCTGTCCCGATCATTTGTCTCCAGCTCACGTTTGTTCTCGACCCACGCGATTGCCTTTCCTTCCTCCATGCTCAGGAAAGCATTCCGGACGAGTTCTGGAAAAGTACTGATCAAACTACCCCGAAGGCCTTCTTCCATCAGCTTTGCGGTTTCGTCTACAAGCAGAAACTCAACAGATATACCTCGGGTGCTGAGTGACTGACGCACATGAGCTAAATCTTTATGGCTCGGATCTTGTCGGCCACTCGTACCGCGCGTCATGCGGACCGGAATAAAATACGAGTTTTCCACTCCCGGATTCACGACAACTTCTCCGGTGACCTTTATATTCCGACTCTGAAGTGCGTCGTAGATTTCGTCAGACGCCGCCACGTGCTATCCTCCACGCTCGTCGTACTTGACCGGTCAACAATCTCGCCTTGGTGGGCCAGTCGTGTGCTTCAGTGATATTAGTCGAGGCGAGGCTGAACCGTTCAGCTGACTCCGGTACGACGGGAATATGCGGATTGTAGTCTGCCGCTACACGGGCTGCATTCGCTCGCCTCATAAGATCGGCCAATGAGTTTAGAGCTGCTAAGGCGACATTGAATTGCCTAATCGTCTCCGGGTCAGGTCGTCTCATCAAGCTCTTTCGAAAGTTATTAAGTTCTTTGTGGATAGAACCAGTAAGCATCTCAGGTACTGATGAGTGGGACCTACTCGAGTCCGGCTCAAACTCGACTATTAATGACCTTACGACTAGAAAAACGGAGTAATAGTAGCGATTGAAAGCCGAGCGCCCATACTGGTCGAAATCGGCCGGGTTGCTGCGGCGCTCAATGGCCCATTTTTGTAATGAATGTGCGACTTGCTCCATGCTCAAGTGCTACCTGTCCGACGAGGGCCCAGCAAGCAGGGCGATGTTGTTAACCTTCGTGCCTCAGCACAGCAATTGAGGATACGCCCTTAAGGTGGGGGGACGACTCCCCCGGATAGAGGCCCACTGTCGAGAAACAATACCCCCTTAGCCTCAAACGCATGCCGGATCGCCTGGACCCGGGGCAGAAGCACTGACTGCTCTGCCTCGAATCTGGCCACAGTCCGCCGGCTCACACCCGAGGCCGAAGCGAGGTCGTCGAGCGTCCAGCCAAGCGCGGCGCGGGCCATGCGGCACTGGACAATGTTCAAAACGGCACTCGTAATGCAAAAAGCACTTGCGCTGGCTCCAAGCATATGGCACTGATAGTGCCGTAGATAAGAACCCCACCCCCTCGACAGGAGAGCCTTGGTCATGGCTGCCAGGGAGCATAGCTGCACGCGCCGGGCAGTGCTAGCGGGCGCGGTCGGCGTCCCTGCTTTCACGCTGCCGCCGCTCCGCAACGATTGTCGCTCTCCTGAAATGGGAGACGGGGAGTGGGAGGCAGCGCTGACTGGGCTGCGCTCCGCCAAGGCCGAGATCGCCGCGTTCAAGGCGACGGAGCCGAAAGGGGTGTCCTTCGAGGCGCAATGGGAACTGGACGGGGCGTTTTCCGATCTCGTCGTGGGGTTCAACCGGGCGGTGGAGCGGCTGCTGCTTGTGCCGGCACCGGACCTCCCAGCGCTGGCGGCGAAGGTCGCGGTCGCCGTCGACGAGCAGGCGTGGGAGCTGCCCGATGGCGAGGCAACGATGGCGCGGCTGAAGGCCGATGCGGCGCGATTGGCTTCGTCGAAAAGTGGTACCTTGCGCGGGGGCTAGAGGGACGGCACCAACGCAGGATGCCGGGCAAGGCGCCGGTGAACTATTCCGCCGCCTTGAGTGCGTTCAGAGGCACGTCGATGGCTTCCAGCGTGCCGAGGTCGAGCTTGCTTGCGCCCTCTATGTCGAGGCCCACGATCGTCCCGTCCGCGGCGAAGTCGGCGTTCACGCCGTCCGCAACCTCGCGAGTCTCGCTGCCGGGGCCGGCCTTCAGCTCGATGTAGAGGCTGTCCGTCTCCGGATAATAATGCAGCTTCATCGCGGCTCCTCGCGAAAGTTTCGGTCGAAGAAGGCGTTGTGCACCGTCTCGCCGTCCTCCAGCGTCACTACCCTTAGCACACGCGGCGCCTCTTCGCCCGCCAAAGTGACTTCGCGCCAGAAGCGGATGCGGCCGTCCTCCTGCGTCTCCCGGCGGAGAGGATCGGCGAGAGCCGCCGCGCACCAGGCGCGATCGAGGTACGGGCGCTTCCGCAGCACCTGCTCTTCAAAGTACCGGGTCGTCTTCATCGCCTCGTCTAGTCCGAGCCGCCCACGCTTCCTGTCGCAGGGCCAAAAGAAAAGGGCCGCCGAAGCGACCCTTCCCTTGGCTTGGAACCGGATAAAAGTAGTACTTTTATCCGAGCAATTCCTGCTCGAGCTTCTTCGCCATCTCCTCGATGTTCTCGGGCGGCCAGCCCGGGATATCCATCCCGAGCCGAAGCCCCATCGAAGACAGCACTTCCTTGATCTCGTTCAGCGACTTCCGCCCGAAGTTCGGAGTCCTCAGCATCTCCGCCTCGGTCTTCTGGACCAGGTCGCCGATGTAGATGATGTTGTCGTTCTTGAGGCAGTTGGCGCTGCGCACCGACAGCTCCAGCTCGTCCACCTTCTTCAAAAGGTAGCGGTTGAGCTGGTTGGCGTCCTGGTCGGCGTCGCTCTGGGAGATGGACGACAGGCCGCCGGTCGGCGCGCTGGTCATCGTCATGCCCTCGTCGAAATGGACGAAGAGCTGGAGCTGGTCCTGCAGGATCCGCGCCGCGTAGGCGAGCGAATCGTCGGGCGTCACCGTGCCGTCGGTCTCGATGGTGAGCGTCAGCTTGTCGTAGTCGAGCTCCTGGCCGACGCGGGTGTTCTCGACCCTGTAGCTGACCTGGCGCACGGGCGAATAGAGCGCGTCGACCGGGATCAAGCCGATCGGCGCGTCGGCCGGGCGGTTGGCGACGGCGGGGACGTAGCCCTTGCCGGTCTCGGCGGTCAGCTCCATGTTCAAGGTCGCGCCCTCGTCGAGGTGGCACAGGACCAGGCCCGGGTTCATCACCTCGATGTCGCCCGAGGTGGCGATCTGGCCGGCGGTGACCTCGCCGGGGCCGGTGGCGCTGAGCTGAAGCCTTTTGGCCTGGTCGCCCTCCATCCGGAGCGCGATCTGCTTCACGTTCAAGACAAGGTCGGTGATGTCCTCGCGGACGCCCGCGAGGCTCGAGAATTCGTGAAGCACGCCCTCGACCCGGATCGAGGTCACCGCGGCGCCCTGGAGCGAGGACAAGAGCACCCGGCGAAGCGAGTTGCCGAGCGTCAGTCCGAAGCCGCGCTCCAGCGGCTCGGCGACGAAGGTCGCCTTGCGGCGGGCGTCGCCGGCGGCGCGCTTCTCGAGCGCATTGGGCTTCTTCATTTCCTGCCAGTTCTTTGCGTTGACGGCCATGTTGTTCCTCTATCGAACTCAAGACCATCGGGGATGGTCTTGGCTTTTAGAACCGGCACCCGGCGGGACGGCCGGGTGACGAACTTCCTCAGACGCGGCGGCGCTTGCTCGGGCGGACGCCGTTGTGCGGGATCGGGGTGACGTCGCGGATCGAGGTGATCTGGAAGCCGACCGCCTGGAGCGCCCGAAGCGCGCTCTCGCGGCCCGAGCCGGGACCCTTGACCTCGACCTCGAGGGTGCGGACGCCGTGCTCGGCGGCCTTCTTCCCCGCGTCCTCGGCGGCGACCTGGGCGGCATAAGGCGTCGACTTGCGGCTGCCCTTAAAGCCCATCATGCCCGCCGAGCTCCACGCGATGGCGTTGCCCTGCGCGTCGGTGATCGTGATCATCGTGTTGTTGAAGCTGGCGTTGACGTGCGCCACGCCGGCGGTGATGTTCTTGCGCTCGCGGCGGCGGAGGCGCTGGGGTTCGCGTGCCATTGGAAATCAAATCCCTGATCTTGTAGCCCGTTCGGGCTGAGCCTGTCGAAGCCCCGTCCTTCCTTCGCGGAAGGCGGGCCGGCGAACGAGCGTCCTACTTCTTCTTGCCGGCGATCGGCTTGGCCTTGCCCTTGCGGGTGCGGGCGTTGGTGTGGGTGCGCTGGCCGCGGACCGGGAGGCCCTTCCGGTGGCGGAGGCCCCGGTAGGAGGCGAGGTCCATCAGCCGCTTGATGTTCATCGCGGTCTCGCGGCGAAGGTCGCCCTCGACCTGGTGGTCGGCGTCGATCGTCTCGCGGATCTGGAGGACCTCCTGGTCGGTCAGGTCCTGGACCCGGCGTTCGCTGGCGATTCCGAGCTTGTCGGCGATCTGCTTGGCCTTGGTGCGGCCGATGCCGTGGATATAGGTCAGGGCGATCTCGACCCTCTTGTTGGTCGGGATGTTGACGCCCGCAATACGTGCCATATGCTCTTTTCTCCTGCTCCACGGGAGGGCTGGCGACCCTCCCATCTCAGCGCTTCGGGCCCGAACACAGGCAAAGCCGGCGTGCGCAATGACTGCGCCGCCGGTTGGCCGGTTATCGGGATGGGCGGCATTTAGGGTGGCGGCCGGGGGGTGTCAAGGAGCCGCGCGCGGGAAAAGCGCCGCGCTTTGCTACAGGCCGATGCGACCCCCCAGAGCGAAGACCAGCACCCTTTGGTTGCGGGCGCGGCCGTCGGTCAGAACGCTCGTGTCGGCTCCCGTTCCGGTGTAGAAATGCTCGTCGCGGGCGATCGACGAGCCTCCGAGGCTGGTCAGCCCCGCGGCGGCGTCGAGGGTGAGGCGGGCGCCGAGCTTGAGGCTCGCGCCGACATTATAGTCGATCCGGTCGGCGTCCGGGACCCGCGCGTCGCGGCTCGCGTCGCGCGTCGGGGTCGGATCGGTCTGGATTCCGGCGCGAAGGGTGAGGCGGGCGCTGGCCTCGGCGTCCACGCCGAAGGCGAAGCTCCAGGTGTCGCGGTAATCCTCGGCGATGGCGCTGTTGAGGGGCGCGGCGACGTCGATGCGGTCGAACTCGCTCCAGCCGAACCGCACCGCCTGCCCGTTCAGGGTCAACCTCGAACCGACCGCCGCACGCCCGCCTATCGCCAGCTGCCAGGGCGTGGTGAAGCGCGCGACCGTCTGCGCGTTGATGTTGCGCGCCGCGAGCGGACCGACCAGCCCGCTGATGTCGACCGGGCCTTCGAGCTTGTGCTTGATCGCCGATTTGTAGCCGATGCCGAGCGAGACGCCCGGGGCGGGACGCAACTGGACGCCGGCGCTCCAGCCCAGATCCCAGCCGCTGCCGGTGAGCCGCAGCCGCGCGTCGGGCGAGCCGGGGGCGAGATTGGGGAGGGCGTTGGACAGCCAGGCGTCCGCATATTCGACGTTGAGCGCGGCGCCGACGCTGATCGCGGGGGTGGGCGCGAAGGCGATCGAGGGCTGGAGGTCGAGCGTGGTCAGGCGGGTGCGAATCGCGGAGTAACGCTGCCAGCCGCTCGGATCGTAATCGGTGGTGAAGTTGAAGGGAGCGGTGACCGCGAGCCCCAACGCGAATTGGCGCGAGTGCGGATGGGCGAGGGCCATATGCGGCGCGACGCCGTACTGGTTGGGGTTGTTCAGAACGCCCGGGCCGCCGACCGGATGCGGCGGCACGACCGGGCGGTCGATCAGCGTCCCATTGTCCACGATGCGGCCGCGCGGGAACACCGCGGTGGCGCCGAAGCTGGCGCTCATCCGGTCGGCGCCGCCGATCGCCGCGGGGTTCCACCACAGCGAATCGGGTCCCTGGTCTGCGACCTCGCCCGAATTGGCCCGGCCCCAACCCCTAACCGATTGCTCCTGAAGATAAAAACCGGCGGCTTCGAGCGGCGCCGCGGCCGTTAATGCGGCGCCGAACGTCGTCCCGAAAAGCAACAAAGCACGTCCGCCGCGCCTCGACGCAAAGCCACCGAACACCATTCCCGAACCCCCTTTTTCGACCACTGCCGGCGCCCCTGCCGCGGTGCTGAATTAATCTTCCTCATCCTTGTTTCACAAGCGCTTTTTCCGCGCTTCCGAAAACCCGCGACCCGATATTTTCGCGAGGCGGAAAGAGCGGGTCTTTCCGGTCACACTAGGCCCGCGACTTGAGACCCGGTCTGAAGGAGTGATTGTTACGTCCCCGGGAATATGCTTACCTCCGCGTCAACCAACACCGTGGAGCATTTGATGAACCAACATTTCAGTCTCCAGCCGGCGGAGGAGGAGGGAGTGGGGACCCGCCTTACCGTCGAGGCGCTGGAACGCGGGCTGCCGCTTCAGCACCGGACGCTCCCGGCGGGGAGCCGCCTGTTCGATCTGGGGCAGCTCGACGTCCGCTGGGAAGCCGCGATCGGCACGCTGTGGACCTACATGACGCCGGTCAACCGCCCCAATTTCAACCGCCCGATGCTGCGCGACTTCCAGCGCTGGCAGGCGGAGATCCGCCGCGAGTTCGCCGACCCCGAAGAGGGGCTGCGCTACCTCGTGCTCGGCTCGCGTTTCCCGGGCGTGTTCAACCTCGGCGGCGACCTCGACCTGTTCGCGAGCTTCATCGCCGCCGGCGATCGCGACGGCCTCATTCGCTACGGCCGCGACTGCGTCTCGATCCTCCACAACAATATCGACCGGCTCGACCTTCCCATCGTCACCATCGCGCTCGTCCAGGGCGACGCGCTCGGCGGCGGCTTCGAGGCGGTGCTCTCGTTCAACGTCATCGTCGCCGAGAAAGGCGCGCGCTTCGGCCTGCCGGAGATCGCCTTCGGCCTGTTCCCGGGCATGGGCGCGCATTGCCTGCTGTCGCGCAAGGTCGGGCTGGCCAAGGCCGAGCAGATGATGCTCGCCAACCGCCTCTATACGGCCGAGGAGATGTACGAGCTCGGCATCGTCCATGTCCTCGCCGAGCCCGGCGAAGGCGAGGAAGCGGTCCGCGCCTATATCGCCCGCAACGGCCGCAAGCAGTCCGGCCATCGCGGCATCTACCAGGCGTCGAGCCTGGTCAGCCCCATCACGCTCAAGGAGCTGGAGGACGTCGTCGAGGTATGGGCCGACAGCGCCCTGTGCCTGACGCCGGCCGATCTCAAGCTCATGAAGCGGCTGGTCGACGCGCAAGCCCGCCTCGCGACTTAGGGTCTGGACCCATGACCGGCAACGGCCATGACGAGGCGGAGAGGTGGTCAGGGCTAGGCGCGAGGAGGGAGCGATGCTGGATGCATCGTGACCGACGAGCAACGACGCCATGGCCACCTCTCCGCCTCGCCGCTTCGCGGTCGCCCGGAGAAGGGCTCCGGCTACGTCGCGTCGCTTGTGCGGGCAACCAGCCCGCCCTGCGCACCGCTCCTTGCCGGAGCCCTTCTCCGGGCGATCCTGGCCATTGCCGGTCATGGGTCCAGACCCTTAGGAGGCTTTGAGCCGACGGATCAGCGGCGGATCCGACGCTTCCACGGCTTCGCCCGACGCCGCCTCGTCCTGCGCTTCGAGCCGGCGGCGGATCTCCTGCTCCGGAACCGGCCGGCCGAGATAGAAGCCCTGCGCCGAGGTGCAGCGGGCGCCGGTCACGTAGCCGAGCTGGGTCTCGGTCTCGATCCCCTCGGCGACGATCTCCATGCCGAGCTCGGCGGCCAGCCCGACGAGGGCGTGGATGATCGCGCGCGCCTCGCGGCTGCGCGTCACGTCGGCGATGAAGCTGGTGTCGATCTTGATCTTGTCGAACCGGTACTTCTTCAAATAGGCGAGCGAGGAATAGCCGGTCCCGAAATCGTCGATCGACAGCTTCAGCCCGATTTTCTGGAATTCCTTGATCAGGGAGTTGGACTGCGCATTCTCCTCGAGCAGCACGGTCTCGGTGATCTCGAGCTCGAGGCGGCGCGCGGCCAGGCCCGACGTGTAGAGCGCCGACAGGATCATGTGGCTGAGGTGGAGGTCCTTGAGCAAGGCCGGTGACATGTTGACCGCGACGCTGACCTCGCCCGGCCATTTCGCCGCCGCGTGGCAGGCCTGGCCGAGCACCCAGTGGCTGATCGGCGTGATCAGCCCGGTGCTCTCGGCGAGCGGAATGAAACGCGACGGGCTGATCGACCCCAGCTCCGGATGGTGCCAGCGCAGCAGCGCCTCGCAGCTGCGGATTCGGCCGGTCTTGAGGTCGACGATCGGCTGGTAATAGACTTCCAGCTCCTCCTTATCGAGCGCCTCGCGCAACGCCGCCTCCATGCGCCTCAGCTCGAGGAATTCCTCCTCCATCGACGCCTCGAACAGGCAGAAGTCGTTCCGGCCGTTCGCCTTGGCATGGTAGAGCGCCATGTCGGCATGCTGGAGCAGGGTCTCCGCCTCGCGCCCGTCCTGGGGAGAGACGGCGGCGCCGATCGAGCCGGTCACCTGCAGCGAGGCGCCTTCGATGTTCATCGGCAGTGAGAGGGCCCGCATCACCTCCTTGGCGAGGTCCTCGACGAATCCCTGGCGGTGGCCGCGGGCGAGGAGCACGAACTCGTCGCCGCCGAACCGGGCGACGCTGCCCCTCTTGTCGACGATCGAGGAGAGCTGGCGCGCCACCGTGCAGAGCACCCGGTCGCCGGTCGGGTGGCCGAGCGAGTCGTTGATCTCCTTGAACTTGTCGAGGTCGATCCACAGGATCGCGACCTGGTCCGTGTCGGTCGCGGCGGTGGCCAGCTCGGCCTGAAGCCGCTCCTGGAAGGCGCCGCGATTCTCGAGGCCGGTCATCTGGTCGAACCGCGCCAGCCGCTCGAACCGGTCGGTGAGGCGCTTCTGCTCGTGCGTCGCGGACATGGCCTTGAGGACGGCCGAATAGGTCTGCAGGGTGATGTCGACCATTCCGACCATGAAGGCGCAATTGACGCCGCCGAGCACCCAGCGGAGCGGATCCCCGCTCATGAACAGGCCGATCGACATCGGCGCGGAGGCGAGCGCCAGCTGGCCGATGGCGATGACCGGCCGGCCGGCGTTGCGGCCGCAGATGCCCGCCGCGTAGCCGGTGGTCAGCACGGCGGCCAGCAGGTGGTAGAGGGCGTTGTCGGTGCGGGTCAGGGTCAGGAGGGTGGTGAGACCGAGCAGGAAGGCATAGGCCCACGCCCCGATCTCGTAGATCGTCTCGGATCGCGCGCTCTCCAGCGTATTCTGCTCGACCACCCGGTGGAAGAAGGCGGCATGCGCCAGCCGAAGCGCTCCGGTCAGCGCGATCGCGACCGCCATCGCGGTGAGCAGCGGGTCTCCGCTGGCGATGGCGATGGCGGTGCTGCACGCGGCGCCCGCGGCGGCTCCGGCCCCCAGCGAGGTTGCCGAGGCGAACAGCGTCTCGACCAGCGAGCGGCGCACCTCGTCGGCGACCGTCCCATCGATCTTCGCGATCTCGCGCAGCTTGCCGACGATGCTGGCCACGTCACTCCCCTGAGGCGTGGCCCTTTTCGGCTAAACTTCTTTATCTTGGATTAAGGTCGATCCGCCGGGCGGAACGGCCACGGAGGGAACGCGAGGCCCCCAGCGTGGGTTTGAGGAGCATGTCCACACCCTTGCATGACTCAGACCCGTTCGACGTCGACCATTCCGGAGTTCAGCTGATGCTGAAGACGCCCGCGGGAGCCGGCTGGACGCTCACCCTCTCACAGGGAATGGAGCGCTTCATCGGCCATTATCCGCACGTCCCCGGGCTCGGCTCGGGCGGGCCGCTGCTGCGCTACGAGAGGATCGGTTCCTCCGGAAACGGCTGAGCCGGAGCCGGTCCAGCCGGCGGGAAGAAAGCCGTAAATACGCGCTCCGGCGCTCTCGAACTGGGGGCGCAGGCGGTCGTTAAGCCGGCGATAATTGTAGAACGGCACCGAGGGCCACAGATGGTGGCCGAGATGGAGGTTCTGGCCGAGCAGGACCCTGTGCGCCACCGGCCAGTAGACGCCGGCCTTGCCGTAGCGGTCGGTCTTGTCGAACGGGACGTGCGGGAGCCACTGGAAGAAGGTGTTGAGCAGGACGAGCCCGATCATCATCGGGACCCAGTAGAGCAGCACCGCGACCTTCGCATAGCCGAGCGCGACGGCCACCCAGAAAGCGAGCTGCAGGGCGGTGACGGTGATCGCGTGGATCTTCATCTCGTCCGGCGTCAGCCGCGCCTGCTTGATCGTGTAGCTCGCCGCCGGCACCAGCCGAACGATCGGCAGCGGCAGAAGCAGCAGGGTGCGCAGGAAGACGACCCGCCCGATGCTCTTCCACAGAGGGCCATGGCAGAGATTGTAGTCGGGATCGTCGTCGGTGTTGGTATGCTGGTGGTGGAGCAGGTGGATCCGGCGCAGCGCCGGATAGCTGGTCATCATGTTGAGCGCGCCCCACCAGCCGAGCAGCTTGTGCACCCAGGCATGACGCGGCTTGCGCACGACGTTGCCGTGAATGCTCTCATGGACGAGGGTGTAATAAGCGAAATGGATGTAGCCCAATGGCAGGATCACCAGCCAGAGCGGCACGAAGCCCATCAGCGCCGCGGCGATCAGGCCGGCCTGGGCGAGCGGCAGCAGCACGGCCAGCCGAAGCGTCGGCCACGCGACCGCCGGCGACAGCGCCGCCGCCACCTGCCGCTCCTCCTTGAATGACATTGCCAGCATGCGCCCTGCTTCCCGCCGCGTCGGCGGCCCCACATTGGTTTCCAAGGCTTTTACCACAGTCCGGCGGCGAATAAAGCGGGAGACCCGCGCGGGCCCGGCGGAGCGGGTCGCCGTCGCAGGATGACACAGCGGCGGGCGGGACAATTACGTCAACGGGCCGGCAACCATTTGTGAACCAGTCGCTGCCATTCTGGCCGCATGCGCACCGCCGCCGCCTCGCCGTTCTTCACCGCCGCCGCCCGCGGCCGCATCGAGCTGGTGCTCCGCTGCGAGGACGGCAGCGACTGGACCCTCACCTTCTCGCCGGGGATGGAGCAGTTCATCGGCTATTACCCGCGCATCTGCGGCATCGCGCCTTCCCAGGGTCCCCTGCTCGCCTTTCGCGCCGCTGCCTGACCGCGCAACTTCCGGACCCGCCCGCGGGTTGTCCGGACATGAACGAGCCTTCCCGCCCCCTTTTCGCCGACCGGCCGCCTCGCGCCTGGCTGTTCGACGTCGACGGAACCCTGGTCGACACGAACGACCTCCATGCCGCCGCCTGGCGCGAGGCGTTCCTGCATTTCGGCCACGAGATTTCGTTCGACGCGATCCGCTGGCAGGTCGGCAAGGGCGGCGACAACCTGATCCCGAGCCTGCTGCCCGACCTCGGCGACGACGAGCAGGCGGCGCTCGAGACCTGGCGCGGCGACCTGTTCAAGCGCTGCTACATGCCGCGGGCCGTGCCTTTCGAAGGCGTCCGCGACCTGTTCGAACGGATCGTCGCAGACGGGACCAAGGTGGTTCTCGCCTCGTCATCCAGCGAGGCGGAGGTCGCTTTCTATCTGGGGCTGATCGGGGCCGAGGATCTGATTGCCGAGTCCACCTCGAAAGACGACGCCGAGAACTCGAAGCCCTGCCCGGACATCTTCGAGGCGGCGCTCGCCAAACTGGGCCTGCCGCCGACCGAGGCAGTGGTCGTCGGCGATTCCGTCTGGGACATGAAGGCGGCCGCGAGGACGGGACTCAGCGCCATCGGCTTCCGCTGCGGCGGCTTCCAGGACGAAGCCCTGATCGAGGCTGGCGCCCGCGCCCTGTTCGACGGCCCGGCCGACCTGCTCGCCCGCTTCGACACCCTGTTCGCGCGCGATGAAGAAAAAGTCTGACCCCGCCAAGGCGGCGCTCGATGCCGACTCCAAGGTGGCCGCGAAGATGCGGCGGGAACAGGGGTCGCCCCTGGTGCGGGCGCTCGACTTCGTCGCGGACCTCGGCGACCAGCCGCCGCTGCGCATATTGTGCGGCTCGGTGATCGCCGTCGGACTGATCGGCGGCGACCGGCGCCTCGTGAAGACCGGCCTGAGGATGCTCGCGGCGCATACCCTGGCGACGGTCGTCAAGGACGTGGTCAAGAAGCGCGTCGACCGCACCCGGCCGCGATCGGCGGACAAGCCCGGCAAGGATTCGAAGCCGCGCCCGGGCCGCCGCACTGCCAAGGAGGAGACCAGCTTCCCCTCCGGCCACAGTGCGGGTGCCGCCGCCGTCGCCCGCGCCTTTGCCCGCGACTATCCCGAGCACGCCCTTCCCGCCTACGGCGCTGCGGCCGTGCTGGCGCTCGCCCAGATCCCCCGCTGCGCCCATTACCCGACCGACGTCGGCGCCGGCCTCGCCATCGGAGTCGCCTCGGAAAAAGCGGTCGATCTGGCGGCAGGGCTCGCCTTCGACTAGGCCGCGCCAATGCGCGCACTCCTCATCCCCTTCACCCTCCTGCTTGCCGCCGCTTCGCCGACCGCCGCGCCGATCCTCGACGCTCCGGACGCCGTCGACGCCCATAGCCACGCCCGGCCGCACGAGGCCCGGGTCACCCATGTCGCGCTCGACCTCAGGGCCGATTTCGCCGCCAAAAGGATGGAAGGCTCGGCGACGCTCGACGTTGAGGCCGCGCCGGGCGTCGACGCGATCGTGCTCGACGACAAGGGGCTCGAGATCAGATCGGTCACCGACGGCGCCGGCCACAAGCTGCCTTATTCGATCGGCGCGTCCGACCCCCTGCTCGGCGCGGCGCTCACGGTTCGGCTCGGCGGCGCCCGGCGCATCCGCATCGACTATCGCAGCGGGCCGGATTCGCCGGCGCTGCAATGGCTGAGTCCGGCCCAGACCGCCGGCAAGCGCCATCCGTTCCTGTTCAGCCAGGGCGAATCGATCCTCAACCGCAGCTGGATACCGACCCAGGACAGCCCCGGAATCCGTCAGACCTGGGAAGCGCGGATCGTCGTCCCGCGCCCGCTCGTCGCGGTGATGAGCGGCGAGCGCCTGACTCCGAAGGGCGAGCCGGCGGCGGGCGGCGGCCGGGCCTTCCGATTCCGGATGACCCATCCGGTCGCGCCCTATCTGATCGCGCTCGCCGCCGGCGACATCGGCTTCCGGCCGCTCGGCCCGCGCACGGGCGTCTATGCCGAGCCGGCGACGCTTCCCGCTGCCGCAACCGAGCTGTCGGACACCGAGAAGATGGTGACCGCCGCCGAGGCGCTCTACGGGCCCTATCGCTGGGGCCGCTACGACGTCCTCGTCCTGCCGCCCTCCTTCCCGTTCGGCGGAATGGAGAACCCGACCCTGACCTTCGCCACCCCGACGATCATCGCCGGCGACAAGTCGCTGATCGCGGTGATCGCCCACGAGCTCGCCCACAGCTGGTCGGGCAACCTCGTCACCAACGCGACCTGGAACGATTTCTGGCTCAACGAGGGGTTCACGACCTACTTCGAGAAGAGGATCATCGAGAGGGTTTACGGTAGGCAGGCCTATGAGCGCGAGGTGGCGCTGAGCTGGGACGACATGCAGGCGGCGCTCAAGGAAGCGGACGCCGACGGCGACAAGACTCGGCTCCACCTTGCCCTGGAAGGCAAGGACCCGGACGACGTGCCGAGCGGCATCGCCTACGAGAAGGGCTCGGCCTTCCTTCGCACGGTCGAGACGGTCGTCGGCCGCGCCCGGTTCGACGCTTACCTCCGCGGCTATTTCGATCGCCACGCCTTCCAGCCGATGACCGCCTCGGTGTTCCTCGCCGACCTTCGCTCGAACCTCGTCCGCGGCGATCCGGCGCTGGAGAAGAGGCTCATGCTCGACGCCTGGGTCTACGGCCCCGGCCTTCCCGCCAACGCGGTGCCGCCGCCCGCCGGCGCCTTTGCCGAGGTGGACGCCGCGGCCAAGGCCTTCCTCGCCGGCGGCCCGGCCGCCGCGCTGCCGTTCGCGCGGTGGGGAACGGCCGAGCGGCTGCGCTTCTTCAAGGACCTGCCGCGCACCCTGCCGGCGGCGCGGCTCGCCGGGCTCGACCGCGCCTTCGCGCTATCGGAGAGCCGAAACAGCGAAGTGCTGTTCGCCTGGCTGCGCCTGGCCTTGCGCAGCCGCTACGCGCCCGCGACGCCCGCCGCGGAGCGCTTCCTGATGGCGATGGGCCGCGCCAAGTTCGTCCAGCCGCTGTTCAAGGCGCTGGTCGAGCAGGGGCCTGAAGGTCGCGCCGAGGCCGAGCGGATCTACCGCGCCGCGCGCCCCGGCTATCACCCCGTCACCGCGGCGATGGTGGACAAGCTTCTCGGCCGCTGAGGCACCGACTTTTTGGTGGATAAGTCATTTACCGTCTTGGCGGCCGACTCGGTTTGAGCCACTATGGCTGGTGGCGATGCCAAGGGGGCGACGCTAGAGCTTGTAGGCGGCGGCGACCGGGCCCATATGTCCGGAGGCGCTTTCCCGTGTCCGGTGTGGATATCGGGGACAAGCGGAAATAAGCGCCCCGCACCCCTTTGAAAGCGCCTAAGGTCGGACCGATTCCGGCTGGAACGAAATTAGAACAACGGGTAGAGGGCGTAGTCATGGACCTGTCAGGCAGCAGCGCAGTGGGAGCAAGCGACGTCACCCCGGCGGCCGTCGAAGCGCCGAAGAAGGCGCGCGCCGCGGGCGAGGGCAAGGCGCCCAAGCCGAAGACCTATAAGGTCGAGATCGACCATGGCCGCGATTCGCTGCTCACCGATTTCGGCCAGGAAACGCTGAAGGACCGCTATCTGCTTCCCGGCGAGACCTATCAGGACCTGTTCGTCCGGGTCGCCTCGGCCTATGCCGACGACGCCGCCCACGCCCAGCGGCTCTACGATTACATCTCCAAATTGTGGTTCATGCCGGCGACTCCGGTCCTGTCCAACGGCGGCACCGGCCGCGGCCTGCCGATCTCCTGCTATCTGAACTCGGTCGACGACAGCCTCGAGGGCATCGTCGGCACCTGGAACGAGAATGTCTGGCTGGCCAGCCGCGGCGGCGGCATCGGCACCTATTGGGGCAATGTCCGCGGCATCGGCGAGCCGGTCGGTTTGAACGGCAAGACCAGCGGCATCATCCCGTTCGTCCGGGTGATGGACAGCCTCACCCTCGCGATCAGCCAGGGGTCGCTTCGCCGCGGCTCGGCGGCCGTCTATCTCGACATCTCGCACCCGGAGATCGAGGAGTTCCTCGAGATCAGGAAGCCGTCGGGCGACTTCAACCGCAAGGCGCTGAACCTCCACCACGGCGTCCTCGTCTCCGACGCCTTCATGGAGGCGGTGCGCGACGGGTCGGAATGGGTGCTCCGCTCGCCCAAGGACCAGTCGGAGCGCGCCACCGTCGATGCCCGCGCCCTGTTCCAGAAGCTGGTCGAGACCCGCTTGGCCACCGGCGAGCCCTACATCATCTTCATCGACCAGGTGAACCGGTCGATGCCGCGCCATCACCGCGACCTCGGCCTCAAGGTCTCGACCTCCAACCTCTGCTCCGAGATCACCCTGCCGACCGGGATCGACCATCTCGGCCGGGCGCGCACCGCGGTCTGCTGCCTTTCCTCGCTGAACCTCGAGACCTGGGACCAGTGGAACAAGGACAAATTGTTCATCGAGGACGTGATGCGCTTCCTCGACAACGTGCTCAGCGACTATATCGAACGCGCGCCCGACGAGATGGCGCGGGCCAAATATTCGGCGATGCGCGAGCGCTCGGTCGGACTCGGCGTGATGGGCTTCCACTCCTTCCTCCAGGCGCGCTCGATCCCGTTCGAAGGGGCGATGGCGAAGAGCTGGAACCTCAAGATCTTCAAGCATATCCGCGCCCAGGTCGACGAGGCCTCGATGATGCTCGCCCACGAGCGCGGCCCCTGCCCCGACGCCGCCGACATGGGCGTGATGGAGCGCTTCAGCTGCAAGATGGCGATCGCGCCGACCGCGTCGATCTCGATCATCGCCGGCGGCACCTCGGCCTGCATCGAGCCGATCCCGGGCAACGTCTACACCCACAAGACGCTGTCGGGCTCCTTCTCGATCCGCAATCCGCACCTCGAGAAGCTGCTCCGCGACAAGTCGAAGGACAGCGAGAACGTGTGGAGCTCGATCCTCGAGCGCGGCGGCTCGGTCCAGCACCTCGACTTCCTCACGCCCGAGGAAAAGGACGTGTTCAAGACCAGCTTCGAGATCGACCAGCGCTGGCTGATCGAGCTCGCCGCCGACCGCACGCCCTACATCGACCAGGCGACGTCGCTCAACCTGTTCATCCCCGCCGACGTCGACAAATGGGACCTGCTGATGCTCCACTTCCGCGCCTGGGAGTTGGGCATCAAGAGCCTCTATTATCTGCGCTCGAAATCGGTGCAGCGCGCCGGCTTCGCCGGCGGGGTCGAGGCCGACAACACGCCGGAGCTCAAGGAAATCCCGCTCGCCGCCACCACCGATTACGACGAGTGTTTAGCCTGCCAGTAGAGGCCGCCGTCGCCCGCCCGATCGGGAATGCAAGGTTCGCGACGCGGATCGAGCTTCCCGGCGGTCCCGTCATCGCCGACGAGCCCATTGAGGTCGGCGGCGGCGGCGAGGGCGCGACCCCCTACCAGCTCCTGTCGGCCGCGCTCGCCGCCTGCACCTCGATGACGCTGCGCCTCTACGCCGCGCGAAAGGGCCTGCACCTCGGCGCCTTCGCCGTCGCGGTCGACCACGACCTCGCCGACGGCCGCGACCGCTTCACCCGCCGGCTCTCGCTTCCCGACGGCCTCTCCGCCGAGGAGCGCGCGAAGCTGGTCGAGGTCGCCGGCAAATGTCCGGTCCACCGCACCTTGAGCCTAGGCGGCGCCGAGATCATCACTCTCGCCGAGCCCGCCCCGCCGACCGCATCCGAGCCGCCCGACAATCATTTCGCCCAGATGGAGCAGGCCTGCGCCGAATGACCTGAATCAGTTGCACAACAAGACCTTTAACTTTTTCCGCCGCTTCCTATCTCAGCCTCAGGCCGCACCCTCCCTGGCGGCCAGACCGGCCCGGCGCCAAGGCGCCGCCGGTTCAAATGGCCCCGCCGCGTACCCCCTTGCGCGGCGGGGTTTTTGTTTGGCGCGCCCCGCCCGCACCCTCAGCCGTGGGCGCTCATCCGGCGGTTGTATTCGGTGAGCAATTCGCTGAACTCGCGCCGGAAGGCGTGCGCCTCCGCCCGGGTCGGTTTCGGCCGCCACCCCTTGGCGCGCAATTCCGCCTCGATCTTCGGCCTCAGCTCCGCCTCGATCTCCGCGCGAAGCGCCTTGCGGTCGACCCTCCGACCCATCGTCCCGCCATAGCGTTCCGGCTCGGAGGCCTGCATCAAGAGCCGCAGCATCGCGTCCGACGGCTTGCGCCGCACCTGCACGACCGCGCCGTCGCGGATCAAAGTCTCGTCCGCCCCCACCGTCGCCCGCTCCCAGGCCAGGGCCTCGAGCTTGCCCGACGCCTCCCGCTTCGCCGCCTTGCAGCGCGCCGCGAACTCGGGATCGCGTTTCTCGTGCCGGTAGAAAGTGTGGGTGGAAATGCCCACCACCCGGCACGCGTCGCTCAAGGTCCCGTAGCGCGCCAGCGCCGCGACCAGCGTCTCGCGCTTCGCCGCCGTGAGCCCGTCCCGCCGCCGCCGGAACCCCTCTGCCGGCGCCCCCTCGTCCTCGGCCGGAATCCCCTCTGCGCTCTTCTTCTTCTTCTTCACCACGACCTTCTTCTCCCAACCCGGTTTCATCCCCGATGAAATCGAACCTTTCCCGATGAAACCGATTAGTCAGACGTCGCCGAAATGGAGGTGCCGCGGCCAGCGGCCCTGCTGCGCCGCCTCGATCTCGGCGGAGAGCGCGTCGGCCACGGCCTGGAGCTCGGCCGGCTCGGGCACCTCCGGCGCGTCCTCGGCCTCCCAGTCCACCTCCGGGCGGGCGTCCATATAATTGACGTAATAGTTCCCGACCGCGTCCTCGGCGTCGACGAACGCCTGGAAGCGCTCGCGGAACCAGGCCATTCGAAGCTTCATCCGCTCGACCCGCCGACCCGCCTCGGCCAGCGCCTCGCTCTCCGGGACACCCTCCGCGACGAGGTCGCCCCGATAGCTCTCCAGCATCTCGTCCCAGTCGATCCGCGACTCCGGCAGCCGCGTCACGAACCTCTTCCCGCCTTCATCCCAGCCCACAATCCACTCCTATCCACTTCGCCCGACTCGTTTATAGGAATTAAACCACAGACGTAGGAACATTGCAAGCAAAATGTTCCACTGCTGTTCTCGCAGATCGCCGAGAGGCGAGGCCCGAATCCGGCTCACCCAAAGGCAAAGAGGCTGGGCAGAGTGACAATCACCAGTGATTGAAAGAGATTCACCCACAGCACCAAAGAGGCGCGCGTACGGCAATGAGGCCGGCGCCGACCTGGCGCCCGATCGCCGGAGGCGAACCGCCATGACGCGCCATCGCCACCGTAAGCAGCCTCGGCCCCGCCGCCCGGCACAGCGCCT
This sequence comes from Sphingomonadales bacterium, assembly GCA_034668685.1. GTDB lineage: Bacteria > Pseudomonadota > Alphaproteobacteria > Sphingomonadales > Sphingomonadaceae > Allosphingosinicella. Next base: position 60,416 of record JAXDPA010000105.1, read on the forward strand.
TTGGTGCTTTGGTGCTTTGGGTGAAACAATTCTCACGGGGGACAGCGCGACAGTCATCAGCAACTGTCACGCCGACGCCGTGCCCCCCGCAGATCACCCTCGCACGGCGGGCGCCGCTGCTCTATCTCGAGCCGATGCGCAAGCTCCTCTTCGCCCTCGCCGCCCTCGCCGCCACCGCCCTCATGGTGGCGCTGGCCTGGGGCGTCACCGCCCTCGTCGCCGCCGGCATCTTCACCCGGCCCAAATGGCTCCTGCTCGGCGCCGCCGCCGTCATCTTCGCCGCGTCCGGGCTTGCCCGGCGCAAGCGGCGTGCGGAAGAGGCCTAGGCCCGGCGCAAGGCACCGCCGCGGGATCGGCCGCCGGCGCGGGCGTCAGATCGGGCGGCGTGAGCGGACCCCGGCCGTCCGGATCGATCGCCGCTCGCGTGACCGCCGTCACGCGCAAGCCGCTTCAAACCTGCGTCATGACAGAAGCGACCAACCGATTCCTGAGTCGGCATTGGGGAGGAGACAATGACCATGAAAATCACCGGAGGCATCCTGGCTTGCGCAACCCTTCTCGGAGGATGCGCCAGCATTCCCGACGTCGCCTATCGCTATTATCCGGCGCGGGCCAACGCCGTCGCCAAGGTGACCCAGTCGGTCGACTGCACGGCGGACAAGACGGACATGGTCGTGCTGAACACGCCCGATGTCGTCACTCAATATTCGGCCGATTATTCGGCGCGGCCGTTCGAGATCCGGTTCGACCAGCGCCAGGCGGACCTGGCCGACAACAGCGCCACGTTCAGCTTCTTCGAGGACGGTCGGCTGAAAAGCATCAACGCCGAATCGACCGGCCAGGGAGAGGCGTTCCTCAAGTCCGCGATCAGCCTGATCGGCGCCCTCGCCCCCCTCGGCGGCGGCGGCGCCCGCTCCGCGGTACCGCTGCCGCAATGCGACGTCATCGCCCATTGGGGCGGCGGCAAGCCCGTCTCGCTCAACTACCAGGCGGCGATCGACTTCGCGAGCGACGATCGGGTCACCCTCGAGCCGACGGCGGATTCGAAGGCGCTCTACGAATTGCTCAAGAGCCGGCTGCCGGTCCTTCAAGCGAAGATCGAATCGCGATCCGAGCCCTGGGCCGGCGCAAGCTACGACGATTCGGCCGCCCGCAAGGACAAATATGTCCTGGTGCGGCTCCGCAAGGTCCGCAGCGCCCGGGTGAGGCTGACCGCGAACGGACAGTCGATCTGGTCCGGCGAGGCGGTCGTTCCGACGACCGGCGAGGCGGGAGACTATATGCTTCCCATCCCCAAGGCCGCCTTGTTCGGCAAGCAGAGCTTCGCTCTCACCCTCACCGGTTCGGGAGCGATCGACACCGTGACCTACGGGAAGCTGACGGGAGCGACCGCCGCGGTCAATGTCCTGACCGCCGGGGCGACGGCGCTCGCCCCGCAGTCGACGGCAGCCCAGGCGGCGGACCTGAAGGCGCAGTCCGACCTCATCGTCCAGCAGCAGCGCCTCGCCCGTTGCCGCACTCAGCCGGACCAATGCCAGTAGACGTCCCGTCCTTCCTGCGGCCCGCCGCGTCGGTCGCCCCGGCCGCTGCGGCGGCGCCGGGCGGCGCCGACAAGCTCGACTTCACGATGGCGAGGCAGGATCTGTCCAACTGGTGCTGGGCCGCCACCACGGTCAGCGTCCGCTCTTATTACGACCATGTCCCGCCGGAGCCGCAATGCGCGTTCGCGAGCACTCTGGTCGGCTGGGACTGCTGCCCGCCGGGCAACGACGGCGGGCCGAACGATATCTTGTGGGCGCTCGACGACGCGCTCGGCAGCCACCTGGCGCAGGCCCTTCCGCGGGCGCTGACATTCGACGAGATCGTCGGCGAGATCGCGGCAAGGCGACCGATCTGCTGCCACGTGACCATCGGCGCCGGCCATTTCAACGCGATCGTCGGCTACCATTCCGCGACCCGCGAGATCGACGTCGCCGACCCGCTCTACGGCCCACACGACAATGTCCCTTACGACCAGTTTTGCTCGAACTACAGGGGGGGCCGGTGGGACTACACCTATCTGACGCGGTGAAATGAGCATCGCCGCTCCGTCCTCCCCACCCGGCGGGCTGGCGGCGGTCCGACGCGCAGTCGCCGCGCGGCCGGCGCTCGGGGCCGCCCTCGAGGGGCTTCGCGCCGGGCCGCCCTTGCCGGTCTACCGTATCGGCCGCCGCGACGCCCTTCGCCCGCGGCCGCTGCGCAGCGCGAAACTGGTCTCCTGGGACTATCTCCTCGTCGGCGGCGGCGAGGCCTGTATCGTGTCGATGCGCGCCGAGCGCGGCGGGCTCGAATTCGGCGGGATTCTCCGCGGCGCCCTGGTCAGGCGCATGCTGGCCGCGGCCTTCGTCGCGGAACGCGAGCTCGGCGGGCGCGGCCAGGATTATCGGGCCAAGCTGATCGACTGCCCGCCGCTTCGGCTTCTGCTGTTCGTCGCCCAGGCCGGGCGCGGCCCGGCCGCAATCATCCCGCTCGTCGAAGGAAAACCCGGCGATGAGGAAGACATGCCTTTGTCCTGGGGGCTGAGGCCCTTCCTCGCCGCCAGGGCCCACCACGGCCAGGGGCCCTTGCCGGGCCGGGGGCCGCCTGACCGGCACCCAGTCAAGGCTGCGGCCGAAGCGGAGGGCCATTGATCGAAATCCCCGGGGAGTTCCCCCTTCGGCTCTGCCGTCCCTCTGAGGGACCGAAGCTCCATCGCGGCCACCTTGCAGGGCCCGCCCTTTCCCCCTCGCTCTCACGTTGCTAAGGCCGCGCCAACCGTGCCGGGCCGCCGCTCCTGACCCGGCTCGACGGACCAGTTCGAGACGAGACCCCTATGACCGCCGTTGGCAACGATTCCCTCCACACCCGCTCCCAGCTCCAGGTGGGAGCGAAGCCTTACGCCTACTACTCCCTCGAGAAAGCCGCCGCCTCCCTCGGCTCGATCTCCCGCCTCCCCTTCTCGATGAAGGTGTTGCTCGAGAACCTCCTCCGCTTCGAGGACGGCAAGACCGTCACCCGCGCCGACATCGAGGCCCTGATCGCCTGGCAGGACAATCCGGCCGGCCCGGCGCGCGAGATCCAGTATCGGCCGGCGCGGGTGCTGATGCAGGATTTCACCGGCGTCCCCGCGGTCGTCGATCTCGCGGCGATGCGCGATGCGATGAAGGCGCTGAAGGGGAGCCCCGAGAAGATCAACCCGCTGGTCCCGGTCCACCTCGTCATCGACCATAGCGTGATGGTCGACGCGTTCGGCACGCCCAAATCGTTCGAGAGGAACGTCGCGCTCGAATATGAGCGCAATTACGAGCGCTACGAGTTCCTCAAATGGGGCTCGAAGGCGTTCCGCAACTTCGAGGTCGTGCCGCCCGGCACCGGCATCTGCCACCAGGTGAACCTCGAATATATCGCCCGCGGGGTATGGAGCTCGAAGGACCCCAGCGGCGCCGAAGTGGCCTATCCCGACACCCTCGTCGGCACCGACTCCCACACGACGATGGTCAACGGCCTCGGCGTGCTCGGCTGGGGCGTCGGCGGGATCGAGGCGGAGGCGGCGATGCTCGGCCAGCCGGTCTCGATGCTGATCCCCGAGGTGGTCGGCTTCCACCTGACCGGAGCGCTTGCCGAAGGAATCACCGCCACCGACCTCGTCCTCACCGTCACCCAGGCGCTCCGCCAGAAGGGCGTGGTCGGCCGCTTCGTCGAATTCTACGGGCCCGGGGTCTCGGCCCTCTCGGTCGCCGACCGGGCGACGATCGCCAACATGGCGCCGGAATATGGCGCGACCTGCGGCTTCTTCCCGATCGACGCCAAGACGATCGACTACCTTCGCCTCACCGGACGCCCCGACGACCAGGTCGCTTTGACCGAGGCCTATGCCAAGGCGCAGGGCCTGTGGCTCGAGCCCGGCCACATCCACGAGCCGGTGTTCACCGACACATTGGAGCTCGACATGGCCACCGTCGAGCCCTCGCTCGCCGGCCCCAAGCGCCCGCAGGACAAGGTGCCGCTGTCCCGCGTCGACGAGGAGTTCGTCGCCAATTTCACCAGGGAATATGGCCACGCCCTCGGCGAGCTCGAGAAGCGCGTGCCGGTCGCCGCGCCCGCGAAGGGCCAGGAGGAAGGGCCGGTCGGCGACGCGCCGCCGGTCGACCTCGGCCACGGCGACGTCGTCATCGCCGCGATCACGTCGTGCACCAACACCTCGAACCCGGCGGTGCTGGTCGCGGCCGGCCTGGTCGCCCGCAAGGCGCGGGAGAAGGGGCTGACGCGCAAGCCCTGGGTCAAGACCTCGCTCGCCCCGGGCTCGAAGGTGGTGACCGACTACCTGGTCAAGTCCGGCCTGCAGGCCGACCTCGACGCCTTGGGCTTCAACCTCGCCGGCTACGGCTGCACGACCTGCATCGGCAATTCCGGGCCGCTGCCGGCGCCGGTCTCCGAGGCGATCAACAAGAACGATCTCGTCGCCGCCTCGGTGCTCTCGGGCAACCGCAATTTCGAGGGCCGGGTGTCGCCGGACGTGCGCGCCAACTACCTCGCCTCGCCGCCGCTCGTCGTCGCTTATGCCCTCAAGGGCACGGTGATCGAGGACATGATCGAGACTCCGCTCGGCCAGGGCTCGGACGGCGCCGACGTCTATTTGAAGGACGTGTGGCCGACCAACGAGGAAGTGCGGCGGCTGATCGACACCTATGTCCACGGCGACCTGTTCCGCGCCCGCTATGCCGACGTCTACCAGGGCGACGACAAGTGGCGCGGCATCCCGCTCGCCGGCGGCGAGACCTATGCCTGGTCGGCGGGCTCCACCTACATCCAGAACCCGCCTTATTTCGAGGGCATGTCGATGCGACCTTCGCCACCTTCCGACATCGCCTCGGCGCGGCTGCTGGCGATCTTCGGCGATTCGATCACCACCGACCACATCTCCCCCGCCGGCGCGATCAAGCCGGATAGTCCCGCCGGGCGTTACCTTAGCGAACATCAGGTCTCTCGCGGCGACTACAATTCCTACGGCGCCCGCCGCGGCAACCACGAAGTCATGATGCGCGGCACCTTCGCGAACATCCGGATCAGGAACCAGATGACCCCCGGAATCGAGGGCGGGGTCACCAGGCACCTCCCCTCGGGCGAGGTGATGCCGATCTATGACGCGGCGATGCGCTACAAGGAAGAGGGCGTCCCACTGGTGGTGGTGGCCGGCAAGGAATACGGCACCGGCTCGTCGCGCGACTGGGCGGCGAAGGGCACCGTCCTGCTCGGAATCCGGGCGGTGATCGCCGAGACCTACGAGCGGATCCACCGCTCGAACCTGGTCGGAATGGGAGTCCTCCCCCTCCAGTTCGTCGGCGAGCCGCCCCAGTTCGACGGCAGCGAGGAGATAAGCGTCGCCGGCATCGCGGAGGTCGCACCGCGCCAGGAGATCCAGGTCAAGGTCACCCGCGCCGACGGCTCGAGCTTGGCCTTCCCGGCCCGGGTCAGGATCGACACCTTGAACGAGCTCGAATATTTCCGCCACGGCGGAATCCTCCACTACGTACTGAGGAACCTCGCCGCCTGAGCGCGACCACGCTTTTCGTCGAGGGCGTGGGCTGGCTCGGGGCCGGTCTCATTCTTCTCGCCTATTTGCTGGTGACGACCGGGCGGCTCACCGGCCGCTCCCGGGCCTTCCAGTGGATGAACCTGGTCGGCGCGGCGGGCTTCGTGGTGAATGGCCTGTGGCATCGAGCCTTGCCTTCGGCGACGCTCAATATCCTCTGGCTGCTGATCGCGGCCGTGGCATTATGGCGGCTATGGGTTCGAAGCTGATCGACCTCAGCCACGCGATCGAAGCCGGGATGACCACCTACAAGGGCCTGCCGGGACCGCACATCTGCGACTATTGGAGCCGCGAGCAGTCGGCCGCGAACTATGACGACGGCTCGACCTTCCAGATCGGCCGGATCGACATGGTCGCCAACACCGGCACCTATCTCGACACGCCCTTCCACCGCTTCGAGGATGGAGACGATCTCGCCGCCGTCGGCCTCGACCGGCTCGCGGAGCTGCCCGGCCTCGTCGTGCGAAGCGAGGGCCCGGCGATCGGCCCCGAGCTGTTCCAAGACTTCGACGTCGCCGGCAAGGCGGTGCTGGTCCACACCGGCTGGGACCGCCACTGGCGCACCGAAGCCTATCAGTCCGGCCACCCCTATCTCACCGCCGAAGCGGCCCGGCTGCTCGCCGAACGGGGCGCGGCGCTGGTCGGAATCGACAGCCACAATATCGACGACACCGCCGTCCGCGCCCGCCCGGTCCACACGCTCCTGCTCGGCGCCGGAATCCTGATCTGCGAACATATGACCGGCCTCGCCGAGCTTCCGGACGAAGGTTTCCGCTTCTACGCGACCCCGCCCAAGATCGCCGGCATGGGTACCTTCCCGGTACGCGCCTTCGCGCTGCTGTCCGATTGACTGGGCCCGCGAGCAATTCCGACTGCCCTCATAGAACCTGATCCGGAATGGGCTCGATCCGCTTGACCGGCTGGCAGCAGAAGGAAACTTTCGTCCCGCCACCGACGGAGCGAGGCCATGATTTTCTCCGCATCCGCAAATCCGCCGCTGTCGAGCCTTACACGCGCGTACATCGCCGGCAACCTGACACCATTCCTTGGAGCCGGCATAAGCCGACCACGCTGTCCCGGGTGGATCGGCTTCATCGAACAGTTGGAGGCAGCAGCGGGGATCGGCGATGCCGTTGGCATTGCAAGCAGCGATCTAATCAGGCGTGCGTCGCGCGCCACCCGGGTTCTGCGCAACCGTTCCGCGGTAGCTCTGACGGAAGCCGTGCGCACGGCGATCTATGGGACCACCGCCGCGACTCCCGATCCCGGCGATGTGCCGGAAGCCACGAAGGCTTTGGCCGATATCTGGTGGCCGCTCGTGATCACCACGAACTACGAATCGCTGTTCCTGGATGCGTGGAACAACCGCTGGGTAGACGGTGAGCGCGGGCAGGGCAGTCCGCTGCCGGAGTTCACCCGGATGTTACCCGTGGGTCGCGGCCGTATCGACTGCCAGCGAGTCCTCAACGCCACCCGCACCCCTGATAACCCGTTGCTGTGGGCTCTCCAGGGTTTCCTCGGAAGCCCTGGAAAAGGCCACGCTTTGGCTTCGGAACTGACGATTGGACATGAGGAGTATCGGCGCCAGACCCACGAGGCGGTGCATTTCAGGCGCACGTTCGCCGAGATGTACAGGTCCCGCACTTTGCTGTTCCTAGGTTCCGGGCTCCAGGAAACCTACTTGCTGGATCTCTTCGGCGAGGCACTGGAATTACTCGGCACGGTAGACCATTTTCATTACGCCGTGGTACCAAAGGGTAAGGTCGATTCCGACTTCCTCGAGCGGCGCCTGCAAATCCTGGCGATCGAGTATGAACCGGACGAGACGGCTGGTGGACACGGCACGGCGGTAGCCGGACTGGTCCGCCGAATGGGAGACGCCTTCAAAGGTCCTCATCCACGCACTGGAAGCTGGACCTTGAACCTGCACTCGACAGCCCGAATCACATCCGCGGATCGAAGACCCGACCTCAGCGTCGTGCGCGGTAGGCTGCGGCTGCCCCGTCGTGAGGGATGTGCAGTGGCCGCGAGCGCTGGCCGAAGCGCCAAGGGGTTGCTGATCGGCAGCACCGGAAGGGACCTCATCCAAGCCTGCGGCTTTCCCGATGCCTCAGCCGCTCCGCTCCGGCGATTTGGTCAGTCCTATGTCTATCGCCTCGACGGCCACCCGGTGTACATTGTGGCCGCCCGCGACACCGGGAAAAGCGGTCGAGACGCGCGAGACGCACGAGTCGTCGGACCTGCGACAGAAGAATTATTGCAGGCTGCGACAGCAGACGGCTTCAATCGGGTCGACGTGATGCTACTGGCCTCCGGTCGGTACCGGACTTTCCCGCAATACGTTACGTTGCATGAGATGGTGCGTGGCTATTGCCGCTGGGCGGCCACCGGGAGCGCCGGCCAGGGCAAGACGACGCAATTGCGAGTTTTCACTGTGGATCCGGCTCTCATCGGTCTCTTGGAGGCGCGGAGAATAGACCTTCTTTCGATGGCGGATTCTTCCGAAGTACGATTCTGGGTCTCCATTGAAGCGCCGCCCGTCGTTCACGCCCCGACGCTCGCGGTCGGGGATGGATCGACGACCATTCGCGATGTCGCAGCCGCTCATGCGATTCCGAGCAGAGGGTGGACGGTTTGCGTTCGACCCGCTCCAACGAACAAGTTCCGGGCTCGACCGATCGAAGAGCTGATCGGCGAGGACAGCCCTCGCCTCCCGGACTTCGGCGTGCTGAACGGGAGCACCATTCTCTTTTCGCGCACGTGAATTGGACGCCGCGCGCACCGCCGCCGTCAGCGGTCCGTATCGTCCGCCGCTGTGCTCGAGGGTAGCGCAGCAGCCAGCCAGTCCGGGACAATCGCATCCCCGAGATCGTCGATTCGGCGGTGCTCCACGGCGAGGCCGAGGTCGGGGTAGAGCGCGCGGGTGCGCTCGCCGGGCGCCTCGGCGGGGACGATGACTAGGCGGCGGTTGACCTTGGAGCGGTAGTTCATCCGCGCCGTATTCTCCTGGCCGACATAGCAGCCCTTGGTGAAGCTGACTCCGTTGAGCTCGGCGGCGTTGCATTCGAGCCAGAGGGTGCGGTCCGAGCCGAGCTCGGCGCGGCCCTCCGTCACTCCGAGCCGGAGGCGGTGCTCGAGCCACCCCTTGGCCGGTTCATCCTCGGGTGCCAGCCAGCGGTGGCCCAGCTCGGTGAGACGCGGATCGGGTACGCCCTCCCGGCTCTCCGCCGACCAATGGACCGCCAGGCCCTCCTCCCGGGCGATGATGATCCTGCGCCGGAGCCGGTAGAGCGTCAGGCGCTTCGCCAGATCGTCCGCCGCCTCGGCCTCGCAGTCGATCAGCACGTCGTCGCCGTCGGCCCAGAGGATGAAGTCGAACAACGCCTTGCCCTGCGGTGTCAGCAGGCCGGCCCAGAGCGGCCGCTCCGGCGCCAGCAACGCCAGGTCGTGGGTGACAAGGCCCTGGAGGAAGCCGCGCACGTCCTCGCCCGAGAGACGGAGGATCGCTCGGTCGGCAAGGGTGGTCGCGGCCATGGACCCTTGATAGGGATCGAGCAGGCCGAACCCAAGCGATGACCGATACCCTCACCCTCCGCCGTCCCGACGACTGGCACGTCCACCTGCGCGACGGCGACATGCTGAAGGCGGTGGCGCCCTACACCGCCCGCCAGTTCGCCCGCGCCATCGTCATGCCGAACCCGGTGCCGCCGGTGACGAGCGTGAAAGCGGCCGAGGCCTATCGGGACCGCATCCGCGCCGCGGCCGGCCCCGGCTTCACGCCGCTGATGACCTGCTATTTGACCGACCATCTCGACCCGGACGAGGTCCGCCGGGGGCACGAGGCCGGCGTCTGGGTCGCCGCCAAGCTCTATCCGGCTCACGCCACCACCAATTCCGCCTTCGGGGTCACCGACATCCGCAACATCCACCGGGTGCTGGAGACGATGGAGCGGATCGGCATGCCTCTGCTCGTCCACGGCGAGGTGGCGGACCCGGCAGTCGACATATTCGACCGGGAGAGCGTGTTCATCGACCGCGTGTTCGCGCCGCTGCTTCGCGATTTCCCCGGCCTCAAGGCGGTGTTCGAGCATATCACCACCGCCGAGGCGGTGGAGTTCGTGCTGGCGGAAGGGCCCAACCTCGCGGCGACGGTGACTCCCCACCACCTCCACATCAACCGCAATGCCCTGTTCGCCGGCGGGCTGAGGCCGCATGCTTATTGCCTGCCGGTCGCGAAGCGCGAGCGGCACCGGCTGGCCGTGCGGCGCGCGGCAACCTCCGGCTCACCGAAATTCTTCCTCGGCACCGACAGCGCGCCCCATGCCGTCGAGGCGAAGCAATCGGCCTGCGGCTGCGCCGGAATCTTCAACGCGCCTTTCGCGCTGGAAAGCTACGCCGCGGCGTTCGAAGAAGAAGGCGCGCTGGACAAACTCGAGGCCTTCGCCTCCGAGCACGGCCCCCGTTTCTACGGGCTGCCGCTGAACGAGGGCACGATCACCCTCGAGAAGGCCGAGGTGGAGGTGCCCCCGAGGATCGCCGGCGAAGCTGGCGAGCTTATACCCTTCCATGCCGGAGAGACTTTGCGCTGGCGCTTCGTCGCTTGAGGCTCCCTCACGCTGTTCACGCGAAGGCGCGAAGGCGCGAAGGGGCCAAGGCAAATCCGGGCTGCCGGGCATTTTCCGAGGAAGCCTTGCAGGAATAGCTTCGCGCCTTCGCGCCTTCGCGTGAACCGTGCACCAGCCTTGGGGCCCGCACGGCGGCAGAAGCAGCATTGCGGCTGCGCCGCGAGGGCAAGAAAAAGCCCGGCCGCTCCATGGGGAACGGCCGGGCTTCCTTCGCCCCACCAAGGGGGTGGTTACTGGATCGGCACCAGGTTGACGGCCGCGGTCTTGCCGCGGCGGTCGACCTCGAGCTCGAACTCGACCCGGTCGCCCTCGTTGAGGCCGTTGAGGCCCGCCCGCTCGACCGCCGAGATGTGGACGAACGCGTCGGGCTGCCCGTCGTCGCGGGCGATGAAGCCGAAGCCCTTCATGGCGTTGAAGAACTTGACCGTGCCCTGCGCCTTCTCGCCGGTCAGCTGCCGCTGCGGGCCGCCGCCGAAGCCGCCGCCGCCGCCGCCGGGACCGCCCGGACGCGGCTCGCGCGGCCGCTCGGTGACCGGAAGCGGATCGCCCTCGATCTTGAGGTCGGTCGCCGAGATTCGGCCGCCGCGATCGACGAGGGTGAATGAGAGCGGCTGGCCCTCGGCAAGGCCGGTGAGGCCCGCCTGCTCGACGGCGGAGATGTGGACGAACACGTCCTCCCCACCGTCGTCGCGGACGATGAAGCCGAAGCCCTTTTGCCCGTTGAAGAATTTGACGACGCCCTTGCCTTCGCCGACAACCTGCGGGGGCATTCCGCCCCCGGCGCCGCCGCCGCGGAAGCCACCGCCGCCGCCGCCGCCGAAGCCGCCACCACCGCCGCCGCCGCGGAAACCGCCGCCGCCGCCGCCGAAGCCGCCGCGGTCGCCATAGCCACCGCCGCCGCCGGCACCGCGATAGCCGCCGCCACCGCCGCCGCCGAAGCCGCCCCGGTCGTCACCGCCCGCGTAGAAATTGTCGTCTCCGAATCCGTCGCGCTTGTCTCTGCCGCGCCCGCCGCGCTCCCCGCGACGCCCTCTGTCGAAACCCATGGTCTTCAGTAACTTTCCAGCGCCCTATGCTCCCTTAGAACCACCGCGCTGGGCATTCGCGCAAACGGCCTCATGCGCCGTTCCATGAGGCGCACTCCCGACTCACATAGCGCAAAAAGACCAACCCGGCGAGGGGATTCGCGCCGCCACCCTTTCCGCCGCGAACGGGGGCTGGCATGCCGCCGCCGGCTGGGGCACAGGCAGGGCTCCATTCACCGCCCCGGGACCCCCATGGCCAACCTCTTGGAGACCTTCGCTCAGCCCGAGGCGTGGGCCGCGCTCGCCACCCTCATCGTCATGGAAGTCGTACTCGGAATCGACAATCTGATCTTCGTCTCGATCCTGTCGAACAAGCTGCCCGAGGGGCAGCGGGGCAAGGCGCGGCGGATCGGCATCGGCCTGGCGCTGGTCCTGAGGCTGGCCCTGCTGTCGACCATCGCCTGGCTGGTCGGGCTGACCGCGCCGGTCTTCGACCTCGGCCTCGCGGGGCCGCCGGGCGCGCATGGCGAGCCGGGCTTCGAGACCGCTTTCTCGTGGCGTGACATGATCCTGATCGCCGGGGGCCTGTTCCTCGTCTGGAAGGCGACCAAGGAAATCCACCACAACGTCCAGCCGGGCGGCGAGGACGATCTGTTCGACACCTCCCGCGCCGTTCTCGGCTTCGGCGCGGCGATCGTCCAGATCCTCGCGCTCGACGTGGTTTTTTCCATCGATTCGATCCTGACCGCGGTCGGCATGACGGACGCGCTGGCGATCATGGTCGTGGCCGTGATCGTCGCGGTGGGCGTCATGCTGTTCGCTGCCGATCCGGTCGCCAACTTCATCAACCGCAACCCGACCGTGGTGATGCTCGCGTTGGGATTCCTGTTGATGATCGGCGCCACTCTGATCGCCGACGGCTTCGGCGTCCACGTGCCGAAGGGCTATATCTACGCGGCGATGGCCTTCTCCGCGGCGGTCGAGGGGCTGAACATGCTGGCCCGGCGGCGGCGGCGGGCGCGCGGCCATTGAGGCGGGCGGCGCTTCGGCCTATCTCGCCTTCATGACCGTCCATTTCCACGAAGAGGATCTGCCCGAGGGCGTCCTCGCCCCAGGGCCCGTCGCCGTCGATACCGAGGCGATGGGCCTCTATCCGGGCCGCGACCGGCTGTGCCTCGTCCAGATCTCGGACGGCGGGGGCGACGAGCATCTCGTCCGCTTCGGCCCTGGGAGCGACTATTCGGCGCCGAACCTCAAGGCGGTGCTGACCGACCCGGCGCGATTGAAGCTCTACCATTTCGCCCGGTTCGACCTCGCCGCGATGCGCGCCTATCTCGGCGTGATGGCCGAGCCGGTCTATTGTACCAAGACCGCCTCGCGGCTGGTCAGGACCTATACCGACCGCCACGGCCTCAAGGAGCTGATCAAGGAGCTGCTCCAGATCGACATCTCCAAGCAGCAGCAGAGCTCAGACTGGGGCGCCCCGGAGCTTTCGGACGCCCAGAAGGATTATGCCGCCTCCGACGTGCGCTACCTCCACCAGCTGAAAGAGAAGCTCGACGAAAGGCTGGAGCGCGAGGGCCGGGCCGGACTGGCCCGTGCCTGCTTCGACTTCCTTCCCCACCGGGCGATGCTCGATCTCGCCGGCTGGGCGGAGGTCGACATCTTCGCTCATGTCTGAGCTCGCCGAGCGCGGCCGGGTGGTGAAGCGCGGCTGGGCGAGGCCCGGCAGCGTCCACGACTGGCTCGTCCGCCTTCTCAAGATCGTCCTGCCGATGGCCGTCGGCGTTCTGCTCGCCTACCTCCTCCTCTCGCCCTTGAGCGAGAACAAGGAGGTGAGCTTCCTCCTCGACAAGAAGAAGGTCGACGTCGCCCACGAGCGGATGAAAACCCAGACGGCGCAATATCGCGGCGTCGACGACCAGGGCCGGCCGTTCACGGTCGAGGCCGAAAAGGCCGTGCAGAAGACCTCCAGCGTCCCGATCATCGACATCGACGGCATGGCCGCGCAGATCCAGCTGGCGGAAGGACCGGCGACGATCGCGGCGGGGCGGGCCCGTTACCATATGGACCAGCAGAAGGCCGACGTGGTCGGCCCGATCACGGTCAACGGCGCCAACGGCTATCATCTCGAGACCAGCGACGTGAGCCTCGACCTCAACACCCACCGTCTCGCCGGCAACAATGGCGTCCAGGGCCGGATGCCGCTCGGCAGCTTTTCCGCCGGTGCGATGTCGGCCGATCTTCGCAACCGGCAGGTGACGCTGTCGGGCCGCGCCCGCTTGCATATCGCGCAGGGCGGCCTCAGGAAGAAGAAATGAAAGCGCTCTTGCCCTTCCTCGCCGTTGCCGCGGCCGCCCTTCCCGGCCCCGCCGCCCCGGCTCCGGCCGGCGGTCAGAGCTCGGTGCTGAAGGGCCACAACAGCAACGCTCCGGTGGACGTCTCGGCCGACCGGATCGAGGTGCAGGACCGCGCCGACCGCGCCATCTTCTCGGGCAACGTCGTCGCCCGCCAGGCGGAGATGACCCTGACGGCGGCACGGGTGACAGTCGCCTACGCGAACCAGGGCGGGGTGCAGATCAAGCGGCTCGACGCGACCGGCGGGGTCGTTGTCACCAGCCCCGGCGAAAGGGCGAGCGGCAACGTCGGAATCTACGACCTCGACCAGAGGATCATTACCCTGGTCGGCGACGTGTCGCTGGTCCGCGGGGATTCGCGGGTCAAGGGCGGCCGCCTCGTCATCGACCTTCGCTCGGGGCGCGCGGTGGTCGACGGCGGCGGACCGGGCAGCAACGGCCGGGTCTCCGGGACCTTCACGGTGCCCCAGCGCCACGACTAGGCGGCTCTTTTTTCCGCTGCCCTGCCGAAATTTAACCTCCATGCACGAAGCTTGCCAGTTGAGGCGGGCGCTCGGCGCGCCTAAGTGTGGCGACGAGGCGGGAGCGATCGTTGAACGAGGCCAGCGTCATTCACCGGGTTGAGACGGCGGGCGCCGCCGAGGCGCCGACGCGCGGCCTGTCGGTCGTCTCGATCGCCAAATCCTACGACCGCAAGGTGGTGCTGCAGGAGGTGTCGCTCGCGGTCGCGCGCGGCGAGGTCGTCGGGCTGCTCGGGCCCAACGGCGCGGGCAAGACGACGTGCTTCTATTCGATCATGGGGCTGGTGAAGCCCGACCGCGGCCGGATCCTGCTCGACGGCAACGACATTACCGGCCTGCCCATGTACCGCCGCGCCATCCTCGGCCTCGGCTATCTGCCGCAGGAGACCTCGATCTTCCGCGGTCTCACCGTCGCCCAGAACATCTCCGCCGTCCTCGAGGTGGCCGAGCCGGACAAGGCTGTGCGGCGCGAGCGGCTCGAGCAATTGCTCGGCGAGTTCCACATCGGCCATCTTCGCGACGCTCCGGCCATGGCCCTGTCCGGCGGCGAGCGGCGCCGCTGCGAGATCGCCCGGGCGCTGGCCGCCGAGCCGTCGATCATGCTGCTCGACGAGCCGTTCGCCGGCATCGACCCGATTTCGATCAACGACATACGTGAGCTGGTCCGCGAGCTGAAGAAGCGCGACATCGGCGTTCTGATCACCGATCACAATGTCCGCGAAACCCTGGACATCGTCGATCGCGCCTGCATCATCTACGACGGCCAGGTGCTGTTCGCCGGCAGCCCGGAAGCGCTGGTCGCCGACCCCAACGTCCGCCGCCTCTACCTGGGCGAGAGCTTCGAGCTGTGACGGGGGCGTCGCGGCCTTCGCTCCCCACCGTCATTCCAGCGAAAGCTGGAATCCATGCTGCCGGGGTACTGCTCGGACTCGGAATGGACCCCAGCTTTCGCTGGGGTGACGTGCATCCGTGAACCTCGGGCCGCGCCTCGATCTTCGGCAGAGCCAGTCGCTGGTGATGACTCCGCAGCTCCAGCAGGCGATCCGGCTGCTGGCGCTTTCGAACCTCGAGGTCGAGAGCTTCATCGCCGAGGAGTTGGAGAAGAATCCGCTGCTCGATGCCGTCGGCAACGACGGCGAGGACGGGCCGGCGCCGACGGAGGCGGCGGAGCTTCCCGGAAGCGACGAGCCCGCGACGGTCGACGAGCTGGTGATGAAGGGCGAGGGCGCCGCCGACGCGCCGCTCGACATGGATCTCGACAACGAGAACATCCACCAGGACAGCGCCTCCGACCGGGGGCTGGACGGCGGGCTGGGGCTGGAAGGTCTCGGCGGCGGCGGCGGCGAAGGCGAGGGCCCCGATTTCGACAGCTTCGCGAGCGACGCGCTGTCGCTCCAGGAGCATCTTCTCGCCCAGGCGGGGGAGCGTCTCTCCGGCGCCGACCTCCTCATCGCCACCGCGATCATCGAGCAGATCGAGGAGACCGGCTATTTCCTCGCCGCGCCGCTCGACCTCGCCCGCCGGCTCGGCGCCCCCCTCGCAGACGTCGAGCGGGTGCTGGCCGTGGTGCAAAGCTTCGATCCCGCCGGAGTGGCCGCCCGCTCGCTGGCGGAATGCCTGAAGCTGCAGGCCCAGGAAGCCGACCGCTACGACCCGGCGATGGCGCGCCTCATCGACAATCTCGACTATCTCGCGCGCGGCAATCTGCCGGCGCTCCGGCGCATCTGCGGAGTCGACGACGAGGACCTCGCCGACATGATCCGCGAGCTGCGCGCCTACGATCCCAAGCCCGGCTGCCGTTTCGTCCAGGGGGAACGGATCGACGCGGTGGTGCCGGACGTCTTCGTCGCTCGGCGGGCCACGGGCTGGGCGATCGAGCTCAACGGCGCGACCCTGCCGAAGCTGCTCGTCGACCGGCGCTATTATGCCGAGCTCGCCGGCGGCGCGCAGGACCGGCGGTCCAAGGCCTGGCTCTCGGACTGCCTCGCAAGCGCCAACTGGCTGATCAAGGCGCTCGACCAGCGCGCCCGCACCATCGTCAAGGTGACCAGCGAGATCGTCAAGCAGCAGGAAGGCTTCTTCCGCAGCGGCGTCGCGCACCTTCGTCCGCTCACGCTTCGGCAGGTGGCCGAAGCGATCGGAATGCACGAATCGACCGTCAGCCGGGTGACCTCGAACAAATATCTCTCGTGCGAGCGCGGCCTGTTCGAGCTCAAATATTTCTTCACCAGCGGCATCCAGTCGTCGGACGGCGGGGACGCGGTCTCGGCGGAGGCGGTGAAGAGTCACATCAAGGGGCTGGTCCTCGCCGAATGCCCGGACGCGATCCTCTCCGACGACCAGCTCGTCGACCTGCTCCGCGCCAAGGGCTTCGACATCGCGCGGCGTACCGTCGCCAAATATCGCGAGGCGATCGGCCTCGGCTCGTCGGTCCAGCGCCGCCGCCAGAAAGCGATCGGCGCGCGGGCTGCGTGAGCTTTACGATCCCAGCCTAAAAATCATTTGCCATCCGGGCCCGTGATGTAATATTATTACATCGTCTAGGAGCCGAGGAGAGATCATGCGCCTGCTTCCCGTGTTCGCGGTCGCCGCGCTGCTGGCCGCCCCCGCCTCGACGCCGATGGCCGCGCCGCCGGTCCGCGAAAAGCCGGCCGCCGCGACCCTTGATCCGGATCGGTTCTGCAAACGGATCCTGCAGGGTTTCCGCGAGCGGGACGAACAGGCTTACACGAGCGGGACAGCGGTCTATGCGCCCTCTCCACCGCCCCCACCGCCACCGCCCCCTCCGCCGGCGCCTCCGCCGCCGCCCCCTGGGCAGGTCGAGATCACCGGCTCACGAATACCGCAGCCCAACCTCGCCTCGCCCACGCCGATCACGGTCGTCAACAGCGCCGAAGTCGGCTATCTGCGCTCGCCCGAGAACCGGGAGCGTTACGAGGCGAATCCGGTCTCGACCATCCAAGCGGTCGCCGATGCGCCGGTCTCGACCTTCGCGGTCGACGTCGACACCGGCAGCTACGCCAACGTCCGACGGATGCTGACCGCCGGCGAGATGCCGCCGCCCGACGCGGTGCGCACCGAGGAGCTGCTCAATTATTTCCGCTACGATTATCCGCTGCCGCCGGACCGCGCGCGGCCTTTCTCGGTGACCACCGACGTCGCGCTGACGCCGTGGAATGCCGAGACCCGGCTGCTGCGCATCGGGCTCAGGGGCTATGACGTCGCGCGCAGCGAGCGGCCGCCGGCCAACCTCGTCTTCCTCGTCGACGTCTCCGGCTCGATGGAGGAGCCGGACAAGCTGCCGCTCGTCCAATGCTCGCTGGCGCTGCTCGCCGAGCAGCTGACGCCGCGCGACCGGGTGTCGATCGTCGTCTATGCCGGCAATGCCGGCCTCGTCCTCCCGCCCACCTACGACAAGGCGAAGGTCGTCGCCGCCCTCGCGCGGCTCCAGGCCGGCGGCTCGACGGCCGGCGGCGAGGGCATCGCGCTCGCCTATCGCATCGCCGAGGAGAACAGGATCGAGGGCGGGATCAACCGCATCTTCCTCGCCACCGACGGCGACTTCAACGTCGGAGTCACGGACACCCGCGCCCTCATCGGCATGGTCGAGCGGGAGCGCGACAAGGGCATCACCCTGACCACGCTCGGCTTCGGAACCGGCAACTTCAACGACGCGATGATGGAGCAGATCGCCGACCACGGGAACGGCAATTACGCCTATGTCGACGGCCCGCGCGAGGCGCAGAAGGTGCTGGGCGAGGAGCTTTCGTCGACCCTTTTCACCATCGCCAAGGACGTCAAGGTGCAGGTCGAGTTCAACCCGGCCTATGTGCGCGAATACCGGCTGATCGGCTACGAGAACCGGGCGCTGACCGAGCAGGATTTCTCGAACGACAAGGTCGACGCCGGCGACATCGGCGCCAGCCACCAGGTGACCGCGCTCTACGAGATCGTCCCCGCCGGCGCGAAGGGCTGGCTTCCCGACCGGCATTTCCCCGCCAACCGCCGCGACGAGGCGGGCGCGGCGAACGGCCAGCTCGCCTGGCTTCGGCTGCGCTACAAGCTGCCCGATGCCAGCGAATCGAAGCTCATCGAGCAGCCGATCGCCGCCGGCCTCGTCGCCTCGGCCGGCCGGCCGAGCGGCGACACGGCCTTCGCCGCCGCGGTCGCGGGCTTCGGCCAGAAGCTTCGGCACGACCCGTGGCTCAAGAAGTTCGACTATGCCGACGCGCGGCGGCTCGCCGCCTCGGCGGGCACGGGCGACTATTGGCGCCGCGAATTTCTCAAGCTGGTCGATCTGGCCGATTCGAGCGCCAATCCCCCCGCGGACCGCTAGGGCTTGCCAAGCGGGCGGCGGGGCGGCTTAGCGGGCCGATGAGCCCCGCCCTCCTCGTCCTCGCCGGCCGCCGTTCCGCGACGCCCGACCCGCTCGCCGCGGCGGCCGGCGTGAGCCACAAGGCGATGGTGCCGGTGAAGGGGGAGGCGATGGTCGGCCGGGTGCTGAGGATCGCCGAGGCGGCTTGGCCCGACGCCCCGATCTTCGTCTCGGTCGACGACTTTTCCGCCATCGTCGGCGAGCCGACCGTCGCGCGTCTCGCTTCCGCCGGGCGGCTCACTCCGCTCGAGGCGCGGCCGAACATCGTCGAGAGCGTGGTCGAGGCGAGCCGGACCACCGGCTTCCCGCTGCTGATCGTTACCGCCGACAACGTTCTGATGACCCCCGAAGGGATGCGCTCGATCCACGAGGAAGGCGTGCGGACCGGCGCCGACGCGGTCGCGATGATGGCGGAGAAGAAGGACATCCTTGCTGCCCATCCCGACGGCCAGCGGCGCTTCTACGCGTTCCGCGGCGGCGCCTATTCGAACTGCAACCTTTTCTGGCTCGGCGGCCCCGAGGCGCTCCAGGCGACCGAGAGCTTCCGCCTCGGCGGCCAGTTCGCCAAGCACAAGAGGCGGGCCGTGAAGGCGCTGGGGCTGACGACCTTGATCCTCTACGTTTCGCGGCTGCTGACCCTCGAAGGCATGTTCCGCCACTTCTCCCGCCGCTTCGGTATCTCGATCCGCCCTCTGGTGGCGAGCGACGGCCGCCTCGCCATCGATGTCGACAACGAACGCACCCACCGGGTCGCGGAGGAAATACTGGCACGGGGTGACCAGTCCGCCCTGTCGGCGCAGCCGATGGGGAGGGGGACCGCCGAAGGCGGTGGAGGGGCAATCGCGACGCCGTAAGGCCCCTCCACCATGCTTCGCATGGTCCCCCTCCCCATGGAGCTGCGCTCCACAGGGAGGACAGGAACGCGGCCACGGCGGGCAGGACCAGCGACGGGCCGAACGGGCCGAACGGGCCGCTGCAACCAAAGCTGATACGGCTGGTTTCCGATTCCAACAGGAACTGACGCGGGTGGGACCGAAAGGAGCCCTTATGTTCCGGCGTATGATGGCTGTCTTGCTGCTCGCGGCGCCTTCCGCCGCCGCGTTCGGCCAGAGCGGAGAGGATATGGGCGGATGGGCGCTGGCGACCATGCCCAACGGCTGCATGGTGCAGGCGACGTCGCCGCAAGGCACGATGCTGACCGTCTGGGGCTTCGCGGGCGCCGACAAGCTCGCCTTCCTGCTCCAGAACCGCGAGTGGAGCAGCCTCCAGGATGGGCGGAGCTATGCGCTGAGCCTGAGCTTCGAGGACGCCAAGGCCTATCCGGTGGATGCGACCGCCCGGGCGCATATCGACGGCGATGGGCCGGGCCTGTTCTTCACCGTCGCTCCCGGCGGTCAAGCGAGCGGCACCTTCCTCACCGCCTTCACCAGCGCGCGGGGCATGCGGATCAGCCAGAACGGGCATAATTTCGACACGCTCCCGCTGGCCGGCAGCAAGGCGGCGGTCGGCGCCCTGGCGAAATGCCTCGCCGAGCGCTGGTCGGCGGGCGCTCCGGCCGCGGACGATGGCGATTCGAAAGCGCCGGCGCAGGAGGCGACGACGACGATCTGAGCCGCGCCTAGCCCTCCGGGCCGGTCAGCCAGCGTCCGCGCATCCATCGCTCTGCCGCCGCCGCGACCTTGCCGGCGTAGCCGGGCGTTCCCGGTCCGACCAGCGGCAGGCCGAACGCCGCGGCGGTCGCGGCGACGCCTTCATCGTCGCAAGGATGCCCCGCCGCCGCCGCGTGTCGAGCGATCTCGAGCTCCTGGCCCCAGAAATAGACGGCGCCGGCGTGGACGTTGGACTGCATCTGGCGGACCTCGGCGACCCGGTCGCCGCCGACGAGCGGCTGCCAGATGTCCGGAATCATCAGGTCGACGGGTTGCGAGGGACGGTAATCGAACGCGTCGTCCTGGACGATATTGAGCTTTGCCTTCGCCTCCGGCTCCAGCTGCGAAAAGACGTTGAGCGCCTGATGAAGGGCGATCACTTCGGGATCCCGTTCGACGACGGTGACTCGCGTCACCGCCGGGACGCAAGCCGTGGCCGCCGCCGCCCACCCGAGACCGAGGCCGAGGATGACCACATGGCCGAGCGCCGCCCTGATGCCGATCTCCTCGCTCTCGATCTCGAGCGGCGAGATCGACATCCAGGTCTCGCCGTCGCGAAGCAGCGCGGGCATGCCCGACACGATCGTCGGCCCGCTCCAATAGCCGGGCGCGAATCCGACGCCGCCGATCACCACCTCCCAGCGGCCGAATTTCGCGGGCGGGTAGGCGGGCATGAAGAGCGCGCCCTCGAACCGCGGCGGCGCTTCAGATGATGCAGCGGGGTCGGTCATGGCCGATCCTAGCCCGGCGCCGTCAAGAAGCTAGACGTCCAGATTGGCGACGTTCAGCGCATTTTCCTGGATGAAGTCGCGGCGGGGCTCGACGACGTCGCCCATCAGGCGGGTGAAAATCTCGTCGGCGATGTCGGCCTGGGCGACCTCGACCCGGAGCAGCGAGCGGTTGTCCGGATCGAGCGTGGTTTCCCAGAGCTGGTCGGCGTTCATCTCGCCGAGGCCCTTGTAGCGCTGGACCGAGAGGCCCTTGCGGCCCGCGGCGAGGATCGCCTCGAGCAATTCGGTCGGTCGGCGGACAAGGCTGCCGCGCGGATCCGGCGCCTTGCCGGACGAGGGCCCGAGCGCCGCTCCGGGCGTATCCTCCTCCTGTGCCGGCTCCTCGGCCGCCGCGGCCGCGGCGCCCTTCAGCGAGACGAGCCGCGCCTGGGCGGCATAGGCGCTCGCCTGCTCGGCGGCGAGGCCGTGCAGCTTGCGCGCCTCGGCCGAGGCGACGAACTTGTGGTCGACGATATGATGGTCGGTGACCCCGCGCCACAGGCGGCGCAGAACATAATCGCCGTCGGCCCCGAGCTCGCCCGTCCATTGCGCCTCGTCGTCGCCGGCCTGAAGCCAGGCGGCGGTGCGGGCGACGGCGCCGGACCGGTCGCGAAGATGGGGGTTGAGCGCACCGCACAAGGCCAGCGCCTCGATCAGCATCGGATCGTAGCGGCGCGGCACGTAGCGCATCAGGCTGCGCATCCGCCGCGCATGCTCGGCCAGCTGGCGCAGATCCTCGCCCGAGCGGGTCCCCTCGGCGCTCTCCAGCACCATGGCGCCGATGCCGGCGTCGACGAGATAATCGTCGAGCTTGGAATCGTCCTTGAGATAGACCTCGGACCGGCCCTTCGCGTACTTGTAGAGCGGCGGCTGGGCGATGTAGAGGTGGCCGCGCTCGATGATCTCCGGCATTTGTCGGTAGAAGAAAGTGAGAAGCAACGTCCGGATGTGGGCGCCGTCGACATCGGCGTCGGTCATGATCACGATCTTGTGGTAGCGCAGCTTGTCGATGTTGAAGTCGTCGCGGCCGATGCCGGTGCCCATCGCCTGGATGAGGGTGCCGACCTCCTTGGACGAAAGCATGCGGTCGAAGCGGGCGCGCTCGACGTTCAATATCTTGCCCTTCAAGGGCAGGATCGCCTG
>JAXDPA010000106.1:0-6173 GCA_034668685.1 Sphingomonadales bacterium
CCCGCCCAGGCCTCGGACGGGTTCGGCAAGCTTTGGGCTTGCCGCCCCGCCGGCCGGGCTACGGTACGGCTTAGAAATCCATTCCGCCCATTCCGCCCATGCCGCCGCCGGGCATTCCGCCGCCGCCCGAGGACTTGTCCTCGGGGGCCTCGCTCACCGCCGCCTCGGTGGTGATGAGGAGACCGGCGACGCTGGCCGCGTCCTGGAGGGCGGTGCGGACGACCTTGGTCGGGTCGATCACGCCGGCCTGGACCAGGTTCTCGTAGACCTCGGTCTGGGCGTTGAAGCCCAGGGTCTCGTCGTCGCCGTCGATCAGCTTGCCGGCGACGACCGCGCCGTCATGGCCGGCATTCTCGGCGATCTGGCGGATCGGCGACTGAAGCGCGCGGCGGACGATGTCGATGCCGCGGGTCTGGTCGTCGTTGACGCCCTTGAGGTCCTTCAGGGCCTTGGTGGCGTAGAGCAGAGCGACTCCGCCGCCCGGAACGATGCCTTCCTCGACCGCGGCGCGGGTGGCGTGGAGGGCGTCGTCGACGCGGTCCTTGCGCTCCTTGACCTCGATCTCGCTACTGCCGCCGACCTTGATCACCGCGACTCCGCCGGCGAGCTTGGCGAGGCGCTCCTGGAGCTTCTCCTTGTCATAGTCGCTGGTGGTGTTCTCGATCTGGGAACGGATCGCCTCGACCCGGGCCTTGATCCGGTCGCCGTCGCCGGCGCCGTCGACAATGGTGGTGTTATCTTTGTCGATGGTGACGCGCTTGGCCTGGCCGAGCATTCCGACGGTGACGTTCTCGAGCTTGATGCCGAGATCCTCGCTGATCATCTCGCCGTTAGTGAGGATCGCGATGTCCTCGAGCATCGCCTTGCGGCGATCGCCGAAGCCCGGCGCCTTGACCGCCGCGACCTTCAAACCGCCGCGCAGCTTGATGACGACGAGGGTGGCGAGCGCCTCGCCCTCGATGTCCTCGGCGATGATGAGGAGCGGACGGCCCGACTGGACCACCGCCTCGAGGATCGGAAGCATCGCCTGGAGGTTGGACAGCTTCTTCTCATGGATGAGGATGTAGGGGTCGCTGAGCTCGACCTGCATCTTCTCCGGGTTGGTGATGAAGTAGGGCGAGAGGTAGCCGCGGTCGAACTGCATGCCCTCGACCACGTCCAGCTCGAACTCGAGGCCCTTGGCCTCCTCGACGGTGATGACGCCTTCCTTGCCGACCTTCTCCATCGCCTCGGCGATCTTCTCGCCGATGACGGTGTCGCCGTTGGACGAGATGATGCCGACCTGGGCGATCTCGTTCGAGCCGGAAACCGGCTTCGAGCGCGCGGCGAGATCCTCGACGACCTTGCGGACCGCGACCTCGATGCCGCGCTTCAGGTCCATCGGGTTCATTCCGGCCGCGACCGACTTCATGCCCTCGCGGACGATCGACTGGGCGAGGACGGTGGCGGTGGTGGTGCCGTCGCCGGCGAGGTCGTTGGTCTTCGATGCGACCTCGCGAAGCATCTGAGCGCCCATGTTCTCGAACTTGTCCTTGAGCTCGATCTCCTTGGCGACGGTGACGCCGTCCTTGGTGATGCGGGGGCTGCCGAAGCTCTTGTCGAGGACGACGTTGCGGCCCTTGGGACCGAGGGTGACCTTCACCGCGTCGGCGAGGATGTCGACGCCGCGGAGGATCCGCTCCCGGGCGTCACGCGAAAAGCGTACGTCTTTCGCTGCCATGATATCTGCTTCCTTCTGAAATGTTGAACCGAGAATGGGAAACCGTTCGGGCTGAGCCTGTCCTTCGATACGCCGGTTCGACAAGCTCACCGGCTACTCAGGATGAGCGGATCTCGTTCACTCTCCCCGCTCATCCTGAGGAGGGGCTGAGCTTGGCGAAGACCCGTCTCGAAGGATCAGCCGACGATCCCCAAAATGTCGCTTTCCTTCATGATCAGCAGGTCCTCGCCGTCGAGGCGGACCTCGGTGCCGGACCATTTGCCGAACAGGATCTTGTCCCCGGCCTTGACGTCGAGGGGCGTGATCGTGCCGTCCTCGCCGCGCGTGCCGGTGCCGGCGGCGACGACCTCGCCCTCCTGGGGCTTTTCCTTCGCGGTGTCGGGGATGATGATCCCGCCGGCCGTCTTTTCCTCGGCCTCGACTCGGCGGACGAGCACCCGGTCATGGAGCGGTCGAAAGTTCATGCGCGTCACCTCTTTTTGCTTGTTGCGGCGCACGTGCCCCCCGAAGGTGCGCGGCGGCCGCGGGTTGAACTTTGTTAGCACTCGCGCCTTGCGAGTGCCAGACACGCCCGATCTAGGGTTTGTTCATCCGCGGTCAAGGGCGGCGCGCGAGAAAAATCGGCCCCACGAAGGCGGCGGCGCCCGCTCCATTTACAGGATGCCGAGGCTGGTCTAGCCCGATGGCCAAGAGCGGCCGATACGGGGAATCGCCATGAAGTTCGCGGGCAAGGTCTGGAAGCTGCTGGTCGGGATCAAGGACGGCCTCGTGCTGATCGCCATGCTGATCTTCTTTGTCGTGCTCTACGGAATCATGACCGAGCGCCCGACGGTCGGGCGGGGAGAGAGCGGCGCGCTCGTCCTCGATCTCTCCGGGCCGATCGTCGAGCAGCCCTCCCAGTCGAGCGCCGGCGAGGTGTTGAGCGGCCGCTCCGGGCCGAAGCAATACCGCCTCCGCGACGTCGTCAACGCGCTGCAGACGGCCGCGAGCGACGATCGGGTGAAGGCGGTGGTGCTCGACCTCGACATCTTCTCGGGCGGCGGGCAGACCGCTTTGGGCGCGGTCGGCGAGGCACTGGACAAGGCGCGCAAGGCCGGCAAGCCCGTCCTCGCCTACGCCACCGCCTATGACGACGACAGCTACCAGCTCGCCGCGCACGCGAGCGAGATCTGGGTCAGCCCGATGGGCGGAGTCCTCGTCACCGGGCCGGGCGGAAGCAACCTCTACTTCAAGGGCCTGCTCGACAAATTGGGCGTGACCGCCAACGTCTACCGCGTCGGCACCTACAAGGCCGCGGTCGAGCCGCTGATCCGCAACGACATGTCGCCCGCCGCCCGCGAGGCCGCGCAGGCGCTGGCCGGGTCGCTGTGGGAGGATTGGCAGCAGCAGGTCGCCCGCGCGCGACCCAAGGCGAAGCTCGCCGACTATGTCGCCAATCCGGCGGCGCGGGTCGGCGCGGCGGGCGGGGATATGGCCAAAGCGGCGCTGGATGCGGGCCTGGTCGATCATGTCGCCGACCGCGAGGCGTTCGAGCGGCGGGTGGCGGCGGTCGCGGGGACGCGCTGGTCGGAGGTGTCGTCGAGCTACCGGCGGATCAAGCTCGACGCCTGGGTCGAGGCCAATCCGGCGAGCGACGACGACGGCCAGATCGGAATCCTCACCGTTGCCGGCGATATCGTCGACGGCAGCGCGGGGCCGGGCAGCGCGGGCGCCGAGACGATCGTCCGGGCGCTCGAGCGCGGCCTTCGCGAGAAGAATCTGAAGGCGCTGGTGCTGCGCGTCGATTCGCCCGGCGGCTCCGCTCTGGCTTCGGAGCGAATCCGCCAGGCGGTGCTTGCCGCCAAGGCCAAGGGCCTGCCGGTCATCGTGTCGATGGGCAGCGTCGCCGCGTCGGGCGGCTATTGGGTGTCGACCGCCGGCGACCGAATCTTCGCCGAGCCTTCGACCATCACCGGCTCGATTGGGGTGTTCGGAATCCTCCCCAGCTTCCAGGGAACGCTCGGCAAGCTCGGCATCGGCGCCGACGGGGTGAAGACGACGCCGCTCTCCGGCGAGCCGGACCTGCTCAAGGGCCCCTCCCCGGAGGCGGGGCAGCTCCTGCAGATGGGCGTCGAGGGCACCTACCGGCGCTTCCTCGCCTTGGTCTCGGCGGCGCGGCACATGCCGGCGGCGCGGGTCGACCAGATCGCCCAGGGCCGGGTCTGGGACGGCGGCACCGCGCGCCAGCTCGGCCTCGTCGACGCCTTCGGCGGCCTCGACGACGCGGTGGCGGAAGCCGCCCGGCGGGCGAAGCTCGATCCCGGCAAGGCCAAGGCGGTGTGGCTGGAGAAAGAGCCCGGCTTCACCGACACACTGCTCGCCTCGTTCGCAAACAAGGACGAGGACGACAGCTTCGCCCCGGCCGACAGCTTCAGCCGGATCGCGAGCCGGCCGCGCCTGCTGATGCTCCAGGCCCTGGCCGACCTGGAGCGGATGCTGAAGGGCTCGGCGATCCAGGCGCGCTGCCTCGAATGTCCGGTAACGCCCGCTGCGGCCCCGCCGCCGGCGCGGAGCGGCCTCGCCTCGTGGCTGAGGGCGCTGCTCGGCTGATGCGGATCCGCGCCGCGAGCGCCGAAGACGCCGCGGCGATCGCCGACATCTACCGGCCCTATGTGGCCGAGAGCTATGTCTCGTTCGAGACCGAGCCGCCCGACGCCGCCGAGATCGCCCGCCGAATGGCGGCCGGCGGCGATCTCTATCCGTGGTTCGGCGCGGAGGAGGAGGGGCGCCTCGTCGGCTACGCTTATGCAAGCCCGTTCCGGCCGCGCGCCGCCTACCGCTTCGCCGTCGAGACCACGGTCTATGTCCGCGACGGCGCGCACGGCCGAGGCTTCGGCGCGGCGCTCTATGCGCCGCTGCTCGAGGCTCTGGAGCGGCAGGGCTTCACCCAGGCGATCGGGGCGATTTCGCTGCCGAACCCGGCCAGCGTCCGGCTCCACGAGCGCTTCGGCTTCCGCCACGCCGGCACCTACGCCCAGGTCGGATGGAAGCTGGGCCGGTGGCACGATGTCGGGCTGTGGCAGCGCCCGCTTGCCGTACCCGCCGAGCCGCCCGAGGAGCCGCGGCTGCTACGACACCAAGCGGCGGCGCGGTCGGATCAAGGCTTGTAAAGGACGAATGCCAGGAAGACGGCCGCCTGTGACCGAACGGGCTTTCCGCCGCCATCGCGCGCCGGCTCAAACCGGGCCCGCTGGGGAAGCTTAGCGCAGCTCTGCCAGTCGAGAAGATCGTTGCCGCTCGACGCGACGATGGCGCAGCCGGTCACCGCGCCCGTCGAGTCGATGTCCACCCGCGCGACGGCTGCGCCGGTCCGAAGCTCGAGCAGCGCGCCCACCGGATAGTCGTCCGGGTTGAACCAGTTGCCGCGATCGATCGGCAGCGGCTTCGTGGACAGCGCCCGATAAGCGGCGACATCGAACCCCCAGTCTTTCAGGAGCGCGTCCTCGCAGCCCCGGAGCGCGTCCAGCGCCGCCTGCATGCCGGGCACCGGAACGTCGGCGATCACGCCGCGCGGCCCGATGACCTTGATCGACGAGGCCGATCTCAACGCGTCGAGCGGGGTTGCCCCCATGAGGGTCGCCGGCCAGGCCTCGCCGCCGCGGACGATCATCGTCGGGTGGGCGCGGCGCTTCAACGTCTCGCCGGACGGCGGGATTTGCATCTGGACGTCCTCGCTGAGGCCGGCGCGCGCCTTCGGGACCGGAAAGGCGAACCTGACGTCATTCGCCGCCGGGACGTCGCGCAGCTCGAACAGCGGCGCCTGCTGGCCCTCGACGACCCGGAACAGCGAACACCATTGGGGCTGGTGGCTGATCACCCAGCGGCCCGAGGAAGGACCGGCGGCCTCGGCCACGCCGGCGATGAGGAGCAAGGCTGCGGCGAGGGCTGCGCGGATCATGGCTCCATCGTGGCTCGGGGCGAGGGCCTTGCGCAAGCGTCTATCGCCGATAGGCCCGGAGCGACCAGCCGAAACGGATCGCGGCGCCCCTCAGCGCGAAGCCGGCGGCGGCGGAGACGAGGCCGGCGGCGAGCGGCGCCAGGCCGAGCAGAAGCAGCGCGACCATCAGGCCGGACGCGAACGCGGCCGCGGTCACGTAGAGCTCGGGACTGAGCAGGATCGAAGGCTCGCCGGCGAGGACGTCGCGGACGATTCCGCCCAGGCAGGCGGTGAGCACGCCCATGCCGACCGCCGGCAGCGGCGCGACCCCGTAGGCGAGGCCCTTCGCAGCGCCGTAGGTCGCGTAGGCGGCAAGGCCGGCGGCATCGAGCCAGAGCAGCATATGTCCTCGCCACGAGCGGGCCGGCAGCAGCCAGACGGTCGCCGCCGCGGCCGTGCAGATCAGCAGGGTCGCGTTGTGGCGGATCCAGAAGACCGGGGCGCCGATCAGCAGATCGCGGGCGGTGCCGCCTCCGA
>JAXDPA010000107.1:0-7796 GCA_034668685.1 Sphingomonadales bacterium
GGGGCATGGCGTTACCGTCTGGCCTCACCCGTCATGCCAGCGAAGGCTGGCATCCATGCTGCCGTCGAGAATCGTGACTGAGCATGGACCCCAGCCTTCGCTGGGGTGACGGGAATGGATCGGACCCTCATGCGATCCTAACGCGCGCCGGCGAGCTTGGCTTCGCGCGCGGCCTTCATCTTCGCGAAGTCGTCGCCGGCATGGTAGCTCGAGCGGGTGAGCGGGCTCGCCGCGACCAGCAGGTAGCCCTTGGCGCGGGCGATCGAGGCGTAGGCGGAGAAGGCGGCCGGCGTCACGAACTCCTCGACCCGGGCGTGGCGCGGGGTCGGCTGGAGATACTGGCCCATGGTCAGGAAATCGACGTCGGCCGAGCGCATGTCGTCCATCACCTGGTGGACCTCGAGGCGTTGCTCGCCGAGGCCGACCATCAGGCCCGATTTGGTGAAGATATTCGGGTCCTGCCGCTTGACGCTCTCGAGCAGGCGAAGCGAGGCGTAATAGCGCGCGCCCGGCCGGATCGTCGGGTAGAGCCGCGGCACGGTCTCGAGATTATGGTTGTAGACGTCGGGCCGGGCGGCGACGATCGCCTCGACCGCCGCTTCCGGCTTGTTGCGGAAGTCCGGCGTCAGGATCTCGATCGTCGTCGAAGGCGTGGTGCGGCGAAGCGCCTCGATCACCCTCACGAACTGCCCGGCGCCGCCGTCGGGGAGGTCGTCGCGGTCGACCGAAGTGACGACGATGTGCGTGAGCCCGAGCTCCGCCGCCGCGACGGCGACATGCTCCGGCTCGAGCGGATCGACCGCCCGCGGCATGCCCGTCTTGACGTTGCAGAAGGCGCAGGCCCTCGTGCAGGTGTCGCCGAGGATCATCACCGTGGCGTGCTTCTTGGTCCAGCACTCGCCGATATTGGGGCAGGCCGCTTCCTCGCAGACGGTCGCGAGGTTGAGCCGCCGCATCAGCTTCTTGGTTTCCGCAAAACCGGCACTGGTCGGCGCCTTGACCCGTATCCAGTCGGGCTTGCGCGGCCGGGGGACGGCGATCGGGTCGGCTTCGCTCATGGCGCGCAAATAGCGATGCCCTGCATACATAACAACACACACAACCGTTCGGCCTGAGCTTGTCGAAGGCCCTTCCTTCTCTTACCGGCATTGGAAACGAGAGGGCTTCGACAGGCTCAGCCCGAACGGTTCAGGGGTCTCAAACGTGCCGAAACTCGCCTCACTCCTCGACGGCTACCGGCGCTTCCGCGCAACCGGATGGGCGCGCGAACGCGAGCGCTGGTCGGAGCTGGCGGAAGGACAGAGCCCGGACATCCTGGTCATCGCCTGCTCGGACAGCCGGGTCGATCCGGCCACCATCTTCGACGCCAAGCCGGGCGAAATGTTCGTGATCAGGAACGTCGCCGCCCTCGTTCCGCCCTACGAGCCCGACGCCCAGTATCACGGGGTCTCGGCCGCGCTCGAATTCGCCGTCACCCAGCTCGAGGTGAAGGAGATCCTCGTCATGGGCCACGGTTTCTGCGGCGGCTGCGCGGCGTCGCTTACCGGCCAGTTCGATTCCGCGCGCGACGGCGAAGGCCATTTCATCGCCCACTGGCTCGACCTGCTCGACGAGGCCCGCGACAAGGTCCGGGCCGAGCATCCCGAGCTGGACCGAGCCGCCTTCCAGGCGATGGAGCGCGAGGGCGTCCGAGTCTCGCTCCGCAACCTGCGCACTTTCCCGTGGGTGCGCGAGCGCGAGGCCGACGGGCGGCTCACCCTCCATGGCGCCGTCTTCTCGATCTCCGACGGCATCCTCTACCTGTGCGACGAGGCGAAAGGCGGCTTCGCGCCCGCCTAGGGCACGCGCCGCGCGGTGATGATGGTGATCCGGGGCGCCAGCATCTGTCCTCGCATCATCCCCTCTCCTTCGGTCGGAGAGGTCGGCGCGGCGAGGATTCGGCGGACCACGTCCATCCCTTCGACCACGCGGCCGAACACCGCGTAGCCGAGGCCGTCGCCGGCCGAGCCCGGACCGGCGTCGAGATAATGCTGGTCGCCGACCATGATCGTGAAGTCGCCGCGCGCCGTTCCAACCGCGAAGCGCGGGGCGGAGAGCGCGCCGTCGACGTGGCTGAGGCCGGTCTGGCTGGTCGGCTCGTGGGCGATCGGCGGGAACAGCTTTGCGGCGTCGCGCACCCCGCCCTGGACCAGGCCGGCTTCCGGCCCGGTATGCATGGCCCGGTAGAATTCGGCGCCGTCGAGCCTTTTGGTGTCGACATAATGGAGGAAGTTGCGGGCGGTGATCGGCGCCCGCTCGATCTCGACCGCGACGACGATGTCGCCCGCGCCGGTGTGGAGGCGGACCTTCTGGGTGGCCGGCGCCTGCGCCCAGGCGGGCGCGGCGAGGCAGAGCAACAAGGCGAAGAGCCACCGCCCGATCATCGCGCCGCCTCCCGCCCGGCGACGCTGCGCCGGGCGCCGTAGGCGAAATAGAGGATCAGGCCGACGACATGGGCGCACAGGAAGGAGATCTGGGTCGTCCGCGGCAGGCTGTAGAAGAGATAGAGGCAGCCGAGGATGCCGAACGGCCCGACGATCCAGGCCAGCGGCGTCCGGAACTTCCGCTCGGCCCCGGGCGAGCGGCGGCGCATCACCAGCATGCAGGCGCCGACCGCGATGAAGGCGGTGAGCGTGCCGGCATTGGCAAGAGCGGCGAGCTGGGCGAGCGGGACGATCCCGGCCAGAACGCCGACGAGGATGGCGGTGAACAGGGTGATCCGAACCGGAGTGCCGCGGCTCGAAACCTTGGCGAGGCTCGGCGGAAGCAGCCGGTCCCGCGCCATCACGAAGAAAATCCGGCTCTGGCCGTAGAAGAAAGCGAGGATCACCGTCGGAAGCGCGATCACCGCCGACAACGCCAGGTAGCGGGCCACCCAGGGCCGGCCCAGTTCGCGCAGGATCAGGGCGAGCGGCTCGGGGCTGTTGGCGAAGCGGGTGTAGGCGAGCGCCCCGATCGCCGTGCCGGCGACGGCCATATAGATGATGACGCAGGCGAACATCGAACCGACGATCCCGATCGACAGGTCGCGGCCGGGATTCTTCGTCTCCTCCGCAGCCGTGGCGATGGCGTCGAATCCGTAGAAGGCGAAGAAGATGATCGCCGCCGCCGCCATCACCCCCACCTCGGACCCCGATCCGCCGCTCTTCGGGAATCCGTAGGGCATGAACGGGTGGAAATTCGCCTCCTTGAAGTAAGGCAGGGTCACCGCGACGAAGACGATAAGGGCGACGATCTTCACCAGCACGAGGATCGCGTTGACCGTTGCGCTCTCCTTGGTGCCGTAGATCAGCATGCCCGCGACGACGGCGATGATGAAGATCGCCGGAAGGTTTACGATCCCGCCGAGCCCCGGTCCCTGGGCGAGCGCCAGCGGGAATCCGATCGCGTCTTGCAGCAGCGGCGCGGCATAGCCCGACCAGCCGACCGCCACCGCGCTCACCACCAGCGAATATTCGAGGATCAGGCTCCACCCGACGATCCAGGCGAGGAGCTCGCCGACGACCACGTAGGTGTAGGTGTAGGCGCTGCCCGAGGCCGGGATCATCGTCGCCATCTCGGCATAAGCCAGAGCGGCGCAGGCGCAGATCAGCCCGGCGATGGCGAAGGAGAGGATGACGGCGGGCCCCGCCTTGGCGGCGC
This sequence comes from Sphingomonadales bacterium, assembly GCA_034668685.1. GTDB lineage: Bacteria > Pseudomonadota > Alphaproteobacteria > Sphingomonadales > Sphingomonadaceae > Allosphingosinicella. The sequence continues at coordinate 3,682 of JAXDPA010000107.1, forward strand.
CGACCCCGGTCAGGGTGAGGATCCCGGTGCCGACGATCGCTCCGACTCCGAGCGCGATCAGGTGCGGCCAGCCGAGGCTGCGCTTCAGCCGATGCTCGGCGGGCATGTCCTCGTCGGCCACCACCGCCTTGCGCGCGAACAGGTCCATGCCCCCTCCTCTTGCTTGTCGTGGCCGGACGATAGGCAAGCGAAGCGGCGCTGAACAGACCGTGCGCGCTTGCGCCCGTCCCTCGGCGGTGCGACAACCCCGCGGCGCCATGAAAGCTGTCCTTCCGGCCCTCGTCCTGCTCCTCACGGCTTGCACGGCGCAGGTGACTCACCCGACCAAGACCCTTGCCGAGCAGCAGGTCGACATCGACTTCTGCACCCGCGAGGCCAACCACAAATATTGGATGGATCCGATCGCGGCGCTGCTCCACGCCTACGATTGCCTCGAGGGGAAGGGCTACAAGCGCACCAACCGCCACGTCTCGGAACGGGTGGAAAGCGCCGTGCGGGGCAAGGATCGGCCGCCGACGCGCCCGAACGCCCCCTGCCGCGTTCCCTGCCTCTGAACCGCGGCGCGGCGCCCGCTCAATAAATATAGCCCTGGCGGGCCAGGAAATCCTTTTCCTCGCGGGTACGCGGCGGCGCGTGGCGGCGAGGCGCGCGATAGGCGCGCGCGCGCGGCGGCGCCGTGCGTGCCGCCTCGGCCGGCGCCGTCACCGGCGGGGGCTCGCGCAGCGACAGGGAAGAGGCCGGCCCCCGCGAGGTGAGCGCGTTCATGCGCAGCTGCGCGTCGGTCGCCTCGTCGGCGGCGCGCATCACTTTCTCGTCCGGCTCGGCCGGCTGGCTCCGGAGGTTCGGAAACGGCGCGTCGGCGGCCTTGGCCACGCCGGATGGGGCCGGCGCGACTCCGATGCCCTTGCTGGCGATCACCCACAACATTCCGGTCAGCAGCAGGGCAACGACCCACCCGCCCCAGCCGAACAGCTTCGACTGCCGCGGCACTTCCAGCGCCTGGTAATGGGCGATGCGCAGATCCTTCTGGCGGATATATTCGGTCCGGTCATATTCGGCGCGGCGTCCGGAATCGCGGAGCACCGAATAAGCCTGGTTGATCTCCGCCGCGCTGGCACCGCCTTCCGCCGCGGCGCCCTGGTCCGGGTGATATTTCTTCATGAGCACACGATAGGCGGCCTCGATGACGACCAGCTCGGCATCGGGCGAGACATTGAGCGTGTCGTAATGGCTGCGAGCCGCGGGCATCCCTTTCTCCTTGCCGGAGAAAGTGGCGGAATTCCAGCCTAGCGGGTCGGGGTCGCGTCCCCGGCCGGCGCCTCGGCCGAAGCGAGCGCCGGGGCGGCGTCCTGCTCCGAGCTGCGGTGAATCCGCACGCCTTCCGGCGCGTCCGGCGCGGCGCGGGCGGGAGCGCCGGTCCGGTGGATTCGGACCGGGGCGCCGTCGTCCACCTCGGCGAGGGTGACGGCCGGCGCCGCCGCCCGATGGACGGCGACTCCGAAGGCGGTCTCCGCCGGGGCTTCCGGCGCATTGCCCATCGGCTCGGCGGCGGCTCGGGCGAAGGCCTCGGCGCCGACATAGGGACGCTGGAACGACTTGGGATCGCCCCACTCGCCGTGCCAGCGATAGAAGACGTGGGCGCCGATCGTCACCGCCTTGGTCATCGCGTCGGCCCACCAGGGGTGGATGGCGGTGGTGTGATAATGGGTGGCCAGGCCGACCGGCTCGTAGACGTAGCCGGCGAGCGCTTGCGTCGCGATCCGGCGGGCGCGGTCCCACGGGCCGGGCTCGCGGCCGCGGGCGAGCGAGCCGTCGCAGGTGAAGCTGAACTGGCAGCCGGTGGCGCGGTTCGAGCCCTGGTAGACGACTCCGCAGACGCTCTTCGGGAAAGCGGGGTGGCGGACCCGGTTCAGAACGACCTGGGCGACCGCGCGCTGGCCGTCCTCGCTCTCCGAGCGCGCCTCGTAATAGACCGCGGCGGTGAGGCAATCGAGCGCGGAATGGAAATCGTTCGCGGAGGCGGGACCCATGTCGAACGGCCGCGCCGGCGAGCCGACCGCGATCTCGTCGGCCATCACCTCGGGCGGCGGCGGCTCCTCGGCGGCGACCGGCAGCGAGATCGTCTGGAATCCGGGCCTGGCGGATGGCGCTGCGGGAGCCGCGACCGGCGCGACGCTCATCGCCAATTGCTGCCCGAACGCCGCCGGAACGCACGATGCGCTCAGGAGCAGGATCGGCCAACCGAGCATTGCCTTGTTCTGCATGAGAAGTCGCGCACCCCGTCCGTGAACGGCCTTCTCTAGGCGCGAGGTCTTAGAGGATGGTTAATTCGGGCTGTCGGCTTCGCTTGTGCTGCCCCCCGCGATCCTTACACTGCCCGGATGCCCGAAACCCACCAGGCCCGCGCTGGCAACATCGCCCTCCTCATCGACGCCGACAACGCTTCGCCGGACAATCTCGACGCGGTGCTGAACGTGCTCGCGGAGCTCGGCAAGGTGAACATCCGCCGCGCCTATGGAAACTGGCAGAAGCCGGCGCTGAAGGGCTGGTCGGCGATGGTCCATCGCCGCGCGATCGAGCCGCAGCAGCAGTTCGACCTCACCAAGGGCAAGAGCTCGACCGACATGAAGATGATCATCGACGCCATGGACCTGCTCTACGGCGGGCGTGTCGACGGCTTCGGCATCATGTCCAGCGACAGCGACTTCATGCCCCTCGCCATGCGCATCCAGCAGGACGGCATCCCGGTCTACGGCTTCGGCACGGCCCGAACCCCGGAATCCTTCCGCGAGGCCTGCACCCGCTTCATCGACGTCGGCCAGCTCGCCAAGGCGGAAGAGCCCGGGCCGGCCGAGGCCAAGGCCGCCGGGCCGGAGAAGCGGGCGATCGACGAGGAGCTGATCAAGCTGCTCGGCGCCGCCTTCCGGGCCTCGGACCGGGACGGCCGCGGCTATGCGAGCCTCGCCGAGATCGGCAAGCGCGCCGGCAACCGTTCCAGCTTCGACGCCCGCAGCTACGGCTATGCCGACCTCGCCGAGCTGATCGACGCGATCCCCAATTTCGCCACCGAGCGCCGCGATGACGGCCGCGTGTTCGTGAAGCGGGTGCGGTAGCCGCGCCTTAGGCTATTCCCAATTCGTCTCGGGGTGAATTGTCTCAGTTGGAGATCGGGTAGCGCACCTCGTCCACCCCCTGCACGAGCGCCTCCAGCATTCGAATATAATGCTTGATCTCAATGTAGTGGATGCTGACGTCGCAACCCACCACACCCCCTCGACTCATTACGCCGGCTAGCTTGCGCTGAGTTAGGTTGAACACCGGTGCACCGCTCAATCCTGTTATTCCTCCTCGGACTGGAGCTGCCGTGCGAGCGGCGGCGGAGCGTAAGGTTGGATCGGTTGCGTGGCCCCCAACGTCATTCGCCATAAGGACGTGAAACGAGGGTATGATCGTACCATTTTCACCGTCAATCACACTCTGCGCTTTGTGAGCTCCACAGACCATCAGCTCGTCACCGCGCCCAGAAGTGCACCACGTGCCATCATCCAGGAGGGATGCCGTGTCGTCAAACGTCACTAGCGGCATATCTGCTTGCAACTCTAAGACGGCCATATCGGAGATGTCGGTCTCTGCTGAGAAATCGGTTCCATGGGCTCTCGCCACTGTCTCGACACCGGCGATGCTTGTTCCAAACTTGGTAGTGGTCAGCGCCAATTGTTTCCAATGGAAGGTGCCTCGGACATGTTCGCATGTGAGCACAAAGTATCGGCCGCTAAAGCGAATGATGAAAGCAGTCCCTCCCTCCGTCGCGTATTCCCATCCTGTGTAGCCGGTTTCGAACATGACGAACCGTACACAATCGCGAATGTCTTGCCGTACGATTAGGCCGCTCGAGAGCTTCTGCTCGATTCGGCCGACCGCTTTCACCGCGTCAGCTTCCGGTAGGTCACCCGGTGCGGCCGGTCCGCCTCCGGGCCCAGCCTGCGCAGCTTGTCTTCCTCATAGGCTTCGAAATTGCCTTCGAACCATTCGACGTGGCTGTCGCCCTCGAAGGCGAGGATGTGGGTGGCGAGGCGGTCGAGGAAGAAGCGGTCGTGGCTGATCACCACCGCGCA
>JAXDPA010000108.1:0-38861 GCA_034668685.1 Sphingomonadales bacterium
GATCGACCTCGGCGGGCGGCTGCATGGACCTCTATGCCGAGCTGGTGCGCAACAACATGGTCGACGCGATCGTCGCCACCGGCGCCACCATCGTCGACATGGATTTCTTCGAAGCGCTTGGCCACAAACACTACCAAGCCCTTGAAATCCCTGACGACGATACTCTGCGCTCGCTCTACATCGACCGCATCTACGACACCTATATCGACGAGGAGCAGCTCCAGGAGACCGACCACACGATCGGCGACATCGCCAATTCGCTGGAGCCGAAGCCCTATTCCTCGCGCGCCTTCATCCGCGAGATGGGCAGGTGGCTGATCGAGAACGGCAAGAAGGACAACAGCCTGGTCAAGCTCGCCTATGAGCATGACGTGCCGATCTTTTGTCCGGCGTTCGTCGACAGCTCGGCCGGCTTCGGCCTGGTCAAGCACCAGGTCGACGCGATCAAGGCGGGCAAGCCGTATCTCGTGCTCGATGCGATCGCAGACTTCCGCGAATTGACCAATCTGAAGATCGAGGCGGGGACGACCGGCCTCCTCATGATCGGCGGCGGCGTTCCGAAGAACTTCACCCAGGACACGGTGGTCTGCGCCGAGATCCTCGGCCACGAGGACGTCGAGGTGCACAAATATGCGGTGCAGATCACCGTCGCCGACGTCCGCGACGGCGCCTGCTCCTCCTCGACCCTCCAGGAAGCGGCGAGCTGGGGCAAGGTCTCGACCGCGCTCGAGCAGATGGTGTTCGCCGAGGCGACCAGCGTCCTCCCTTTGCTGGCCAGCGACGCCTATCATCGCGGCCATTGGAAGGATCGTGCCCCGCGTCGCTTCGCGAAGCTGTTCGATCAGGCGTAATCAAGGCCCCTCCTCCCGTTCGGGCTGAGCCTGTCGAAGCCCTTCCTTGGTTCCGTCAGGGAGGAAGGAAAGCCCTTCGACAGGCTCAGGGCGAGCCGTGTTCGGGCTGCGGCCTCTCCCGGATCAGGAAGGTGGCGCAAAGGCCGCATGCGACGGCGGCTGCCATGTACCAGCCGGGGGCGAGCGGGCTGCCGGTCCATTCGATCAGTTTGCGCACCAGCGGCTGGGCGGTGCCGCCGAAGATCGAGATCGCACAGGCGTAGATGAGCCCCATCGCGCCGGCGCGGACCCGGGCGGGGATCGCCTCGAGGACGAGCAGCATCGCCGGAGTCGAGCCCAGGATGTGGACGAGGCTGAGGAAGGCGGTGACGGCGAACAGCACCGCCGGCGTCGGGAAGGCGCTGACGAAGAGATAGGCGGGCACGGCGAGGAGGATCAGCGCCAGCCAGGGCAGAAGGAGGGTGCGCTTGCGCCCGAACCGGTCGGCGAGCCAGCCGGCGGCGAGGTCGCAGGCGACGCTGACCGCGCCGAGCACCAGCGTCGCGCCGAACGCGACGTTCACCGCCATGTGCAGCGTCGTCTGGGCATAGGTGTTGATATATTGGAGCGTGTAATTGGCGATGGTCGCGGCGCCGAGAACGATCATTCCCGCGGCGGCCGTAGCGAGGATCGGGCGGAGATCGGCTGAGCCGACCTCTTCCTTCGCCGGCGGCAGGGTCTCGTCGAGCGTGCGCCTCAGCGCGAGGCTGAACGGGACGATGGCGGCCCCGAGCAAAAAGGCGATCCGCCAGCCCCAGGCATCGAACAGCGCGGGCGCGAGCAGCGACGACAAAGCGAAGCCGACGAGCCCGGCGACGAGCACGCCGACATCCGCCGTCGCCATGTGGAGCGAGACGTAGAGGCCGCGGCGACCCGGCGGCGCCGCTTCGAGCAGCCAGGCGGTGTTCGGCCCGACCTCGCCGCCCAGCGCGAAGCCCTGGACGAGGCGGAAGACGATGGCGAGGGCCGGCGCGGCGAGGCCAATGGCGGCGTAGGGCGGAACCAGCGCAATGCCGACGAGGCCGAGGCCCATCAGCGCGAAGGAGAGGATCATCGCCGGCTTGCGGCCCTTGCGGTCGGCATAGCGGCCGATGACGAGGCCGCCGAGCGGGCGGCTGAGGAAGCCGATTCCGAACGTGCCGAGCGACAGCATCAGCGAGCGGTCGGAATCGCCCGGGAACAGCGAGCGGCCGATCTGGACCGCGAAGAAGCTGTAGGTGACGAAATCGTAGAATTCGAGCGCGTTGCCGACCACGACGGCGCCGATCTGCTTGCGGGTCGGAGCGTTGGCCACCTCAGCGGCCGGGCGGCTGGGGCGGGCGCGCCGGCGCGGGCGGCGGAGTGCAGGGATAAGCGGCGACGAGCGCGACGATGACGATCGTCGCGGCATTGTTGTCACCGAGGTCGGGGCGCGAGCGGATCGCCCGCACTGCCGCCTCCGCGAGCTGCTGGTTGGTGACTCCGGCGGGCAGGCAGAAAGTCACCGGCCCGCGATGCACGATCTGGGTGGCGACGAAGGCGTCGACCGCGCCGACGACATAGCCGATGCAGGCGTTCCTGTCGGCGTCGCACAGCGCCGCGAGCGCCTTCCCGGTGACCCGCGTCGGCAACGGCGCCGAGTCCACCGGCGCCGCGACCGCTGCCACCGCGACTGCAAGCCATGCCAATTTCATCCGCGATTCCTCCCGCCGGAGCCCGATCAGACGCCATTTCGCGCCCCGTTTCAACGGCCTGCGCGCCTTTTGACTCGGGCCCGCCCTGCGACCACTCTCCACCCTCCAAAAAGGGGGATATTGACGATGCACAGCCCGATCCTCGCGCCCGTCGTGACTCTCGTCGCCTGGTCGCTGGTCATGATGACCTGGATGTATGCGGTCCGCTTCCCGGCGATGCGGCGCAAGGGCATCAGCCTCGCCGGCCGGGTCGGCAGCAAGGGCGGCGACCTCGACGGCGTCGTCGAGCCGGAGGTCCAGTGGAAAGCGCATAATTACAACCATCTGATGGAGCAGCCGACGCTGTTCTACGCGATCGCCCTGAGCCTCGCCCTGATGGATTTCGGCGGCGGGCTGAACCTGTATCTCGCCTGGGCCTATGTCGCCTTCCGGGTCGCGCACAGCCTGGTGCAGTCGACGACCAACGTCGTCAAATGGCGATTCCTGCTGTTCATCGGCGGCTCGATCATCCTCGCCGCGCTCACGATTCACGCGCTTTTGGCGCTGTTTTTCCACCACCAGCACGGGTGAAAAAAGCGGCGAGCTCGACATGGGTCGACCAGCGGAACTGGCCGACCGGCTCCACCCAGGAGAGCGCGTAGCCGCCGTCGGCCAGCGTTCGCGCGTCGCGGGCGAAGGTCGCCGGGTTGCACGAGACGCAGGCGATGCGCGGCACGGCCGAGCGGGCGAGGAGGGCCACCTGCTCCTTCGCGCCCGCGCGGGGCGGATCGAGCACGACCGCCTCGAACCGGTCGAGCTCGGCGGCGTCCAGCGGCCGGCGGAACAGGTCGCGATGATCGACGAAGAGGCTGCGCTCGGCGCGCGACGCGGCCGCCTTGAGGGCCAAGGCGGCATCCCGGGCGCCTTCGACGGCGAGGATCCGGCCGTCCAGCGACAGAGCGAAGGTGCCGAGGCCGGCGAACAGGTCGGCGACGATCCGCGCCTCGCCCACCGCCTCGCACACCGCGGCGACCAGGGCCGCCTCCCCTTCCGCCGTCGCCTGAAGGAAGGCGCCGTGCGGGAGAGGCACCGGCACGCCGCCAAGAGTCACCGTCGCGGGCTCGGGCTCCCAGCGCGTTTGCGCCCCGTAGCCGTCGTCGAGCGCGAGCCGGGCGAGACGATGCTCGCGGGCGAAGTCGGTGAGCGCCTCGGTCGCGGCGAGCCCCTCCGCCTCGACCCCCTCGAGCAGCAGATCGACGCCCTGGTCGGCGAGGGTCATTCGAACGCCGCCGCCGCCGCGCGGGCCGAGCAGGGTCCCGAGCAGCGCGCGCAGCGGCGCGACCAGCGCGAACAGCTCCGGCCGAAGGACGTGGCATTCGCGCATGTCGACGATCCGGTGGCTCGCCTCGGCGTGGAAGCCGATCAGCACCGCCTTGCCGCGCCGCTCGACCTTCAGCGCCGCGCGGCGCCGACTGTTAGGCGGCGACAGGTGAGCCGGACGGATGTCGGGCTCGGCCACCCCCTGGGCGGCGAGCGCCGAGGCGATCCGGTCGCGCAGGTAGGCGGCATAGGCTTCGTCGTCGACATGCTGGAGCTGGCAGCCGCCGCATTCGGGAAAGTGGCGGCACGGCGGCACCTGACGGTGCGGGCCCGGCTCGATCTCGCCCAACTCGCCGATGCGGTCGCCGGGCGCCGCCATCGGGACGTAGCGGCCGGTCTCCGTCACGCCGTCGCCGCGCGCGGCGAGGCGCACGATCGATTCTAGTGGCACGAGGCGGCAGCGGCCGGCAGGTGGCGGAGCAGGTCGTCGGCGAGCAGTACCGGGCCGGCGAGCTCCGCCGCGCGGGCGTGGAGCCAGACCGCGGCGCAGGCCGCCTCGAACGGCTCCAGCCCCGCGGCGCGCATCGCCGCGACCGCGCCGGTGAGCACATCGCCCGTTCCCGCCGTCGCCAGTGGCGATGGAATTGCGGCGATGGCGGCGCGGCCGTCGGGCGCGGCGACGACGGTATCGGGGCCCTTGAAGACGATCACGGCCCCCCAGGCTTCGGCGGCGGCGCGCGCCTCGGCGACCTTGCTCCCTTCGCCGCCCGACCAGAGACGGGCGAACTCGCCCGCATGCGGAGTCAGGATCGGGATATGCGGGAGCTTGAGGGCAGCGCGCCGTCCCGCGATCAGAACCAGCGCGTCGGCGTCGAGGACGAGCGGCCGGCCGCAATGGAGGGCGACGTCGAGCCGGGTCCTGGCGCGGCGGTCGCGGCCGAGGCCGGGGCCGACGACGACCGCGCCGATCCGGTCGTCCTCGAGCAGCGTCGCCGCCTCGCCCCGCGACTGCACCACCGCCGCTGGAACCGCCGGCAGCATCTCGCCGGCGATCAGCCGGACATAGCCGGCGCCGGATCGCGCCGCGGCCCCGGCGGTGAGTGCGCTCGCGCCCGGCATTTCGCCGGCGAGCACCGCGACATAGCCGCGGCTGTATTTGTAATCGTCCGGGCCCGCACGCCTCAGGGTCGGCCGGGCGATTTCGGTCAGCCGGCTGCCGGCTTCGAGGCCGATGCCGGCGAGGACGAGCCGACCGATGTGCCGAGCCGCGGGCTGGAGCAAATGCGAGGGCTTGAGGGCGGCGAAGGTCACGGTGAGATCGAAATCGGGTACCGGCGAGAGGATGTGCCCGTCGTCGGTGGCGATTCCGCTCGGCAGGTCGATCGCCGCACGCACCCGCGCCTGGCCGGCAAGCCGGCCGAGCGCTTCCACGACCGGGGCATCGAGAGGCCGGGACAGGCCGGTCCCGAACAGGGCGTCGACCAGAAGCGGCGCCGCTTCCGCCTCGGCGAGGGGAACCACAGCGCCGGTCCACGCGGCACGCGCGGCCCCGGCGGCGGGCGAGCCGGGGTCGGCGAACGCGGCTACGGTGACGTCCATGCCGCGCTCGGCCAGGCGGCGGGCGATCACGTAGCCGTCGCCGCCATTGTTGCCGGGACCGCAGAGCACCAAAGTCGGGAGCGGACCGGCGTAGCGCCAGATCGCTTCCGCCGCGGCGGTGCCGGCGCGGTCCATCAAAGTCTCGACCGGAGTGCCGGCGTCGATCGCGGCCTGCTCGGCGGCCCGCATCTCGGCCGCCGTGACGATCGGGCGGCCGGTCACCGGCGCAGGTGGGCGGGAAGGCGGTAGCGGTCGCCGGCGAGCGCCACCTCGATCCGGTCCGGCCCCAGCACCGTGACGTTCGCCCGCTCGGCGCCGTCGGCGGCGACGACTCCGCGGCCGTCGGTCGTCACCCTCAGGCGCCGGAAGCTGCCGCTCGGGCCGCGCAAGGTCAGGATCGTGCCGTCCGGCCCCGCCTCCCTCTCGACCGTGCAGATAGTCTCGAAATCGCTCGCGCCCTCGACGGCGCAGGCGATCCGGTCGTCCGGCGCGCCCGAAGGCGAGGTTCCGGAGCCGCCCGCGTCGCCGCCGCCCCGTCCGCAGCCGGCGAGGAGGAGCAGCGCAAGGAGGATCGGTCGCATGGCGCGAGTCTGCGGGATCAGCGCCCGCCGCGCAAGGCGGCGAAGCGGCGTTCGAAATCCTCTGAGCCGAACAGGGCGTCGAAGCTTTCGTCCTGGGCCGCGTCGGTCGCGATCCCGCGCGCGGCCAGCGGGATCGCGCGCTTCAGCGCGCGGTGACTCGCGGGGCTGGCCGCCACGAGCGAGGCGACGATTTCATCCAGGACCGGCCGAAGGTCCGCCGCGTGGATCTCGACCAGCCCGATGCGGGCCGCTTCGGCGGCGTCGATCGGCAAAGCGGTCAGCAGGAGCCGCGAGGCCTGCCCGGGACCGACGAGTGCGACCAGGCGCGTCACATCCTCCTGCGGGTAGGAGATTCCGAACTTGGCGGGCGTGATGGCGAAGCGCGCGCCCGATCCGGCGAGGCGCAGGTCGCAGGCGAGGGCCAGAGCGACTCCGGCGCCGTAGCAAGGACCCTCGATCGCCACGACGGTCGGCATGGCGGCGGCGGCGAGGCCGTCCAGGCCCTCGCGCATCGCGGCGCGGAAATCGGCGCGGGCCGCCGGATCGCGCTGGAGAGCGGGGAAATCCTGGAGGTCGGCGCCGGCGCAGAAAGCGGACGATGAGCCGGAAAGGACGAGGACCCGCGCGCCGGACTCCTCGGCTTCGCGCACCCGAGCGGCCAGTTCGCGCCAGCCGGCCAGCGGAATGGCGTTGCGCGCCTCGGGACGGCCGAGCGTCAGGCGCGCGACGGACCCGGAAAGATCGAGATCGAACATGGCGCGCGGCTTGCCCCGAGCGACGGCCTTTGTCTCGCGCAAAAAAGAGCCGGCCGTCCAGCAACGCGGACGACCGGCCCATCTCGGTTCCATGGCGCCTTGCCCCCGCTCTCGCGTTCGGCCGGGACCATGGCCGGATGTCCGCCCCGCCCGCACAAGGCGCGGCCTCGACCCGTCGCGCTTTCAGCAGCAAGGAACGTGCCACGACGGCGTTCCGCGACCTGCGGTGGTTAACGGGCCCGCGAGAGCGTGCCGGGACGGGACAGGCGGGTCAGACGAGGCAGGTCGCGAGCCGCCACCAGCCCGGGCGCTCGGCGGCGATGGCGGCGCCGGATGCGTCGCGCGCGGCGGCCGATTCGAACAGCGCGAAGCATGTCGCGCCCGACCCCGACATTCTGGCCAGGGTGGCGCCGGAGCACCCGCGCAGCCGCTCGAGGAGCTCGCCGACAGCGGGTGCGAGGGCGATGGCGGCCGGCTCGAGATCGTTGCCTCCGGTGAGCGCGTCGGCGGGTAGCGAGCCGGAGCCCGGGCCGGTCCAGCGCCGGAAGACATCGGCCGTCGCCAGCGCCGCCCCGGGATTGACGAGCAGGATCGGCGTACCGGCGAGCGAGAGGTCGGCCCGGGTCAGCCGGTCGCCCTTGCCCTGCCCCCGAATTGTCCGCGACAGAAGGCAGGCGGGCATGTCGGCGCCGAGCGTCGCGGCCAGATCGAGCAGGTCAGCCTCGGCGGAGTCGAGGCCCCACAGCCGGACCAGCAGGCGCAGCGCCGCGGCGGCGTCGGCCGAGCCTCCGCCGAGGCCGGCCGCGACCGGCAGCCTCTTGTCGAGGCGCAGGGCGGCGCCCCCGGCGACGGCGTAACGCTTCCTCAGCGCCTCGGCGGCGCGCAGGACGAGATTGTCGCCGGGCTCCAAGCCTCGCGCGAATGGGCCGGCGATCTCGAGGCTCAGCGCGTCGGCCGGCGACGCCTCCAGTTCGTCGCCCGCCTCGGTGAAGGCGAACAGGGTGTCGAGCTCGTGATAGCCGTCGGCGCGGCGGCCGAGGACGTGGAGCGCGAGATTGACCTTGGCGCGCGCTTTCTCGCGCATCAGGGGGCGGCGAGGTCGGGCGTCAGGCCGCTCTCGATCTTGGCGCGAAGGCGCTCGGCCGCCTTCGCATCGGCATAGACCAAGGCCGCCCGCCAGGCGTAGCGCGCGTCGACCCGGCGGCCGGCGCTGAAATAAGCGTCGCCGAGATGCTCGTTGATCGCCGGGTCGGCCGGCTGGCCCCTGGCGGCGCGCTCGAGCAGCCCGATCGCCTTGGGCACGTCGCCGCGGACATAATAGGCCCAACCGAGCGAATCGGTGATCGCGGCGTCGTCGGGCTGGCGGCGGCTGGCTTCCTCGATCAGCCGGGTCGCCTCGGCCATGTTCTCGCGCCGCTCGAGCTGCGAGTAGCCGAGGAAGTTGAGCACCATCGGCTGCTGCGGGGCGAGCGCATAGGCCTGCTGAAGCGCGGTCTTCGCCTCCGGCCATTTGCCGGCCTGGGTGAGCGCGCTTCCGCGCAGGAGCCAGAGCACCCATTTGGGGTTGGCGGGATCGTCTCCGGCGGAGGCGGCGAGCGCGCGAGAGAAGGCATCGGCCGCATCGTCGAAGCGCTTTGCCTGGATGAGCAGGTCGCCGAGGCGGGTCCAGCTCTCGACCGACGGCCTCTTCTGAGCGGCCGCGCGCGCCTCGGCGAGCGCGGCGTCTTCGTGGCCGGACGCGGCGAGGAAGGCGAAGCGGCGGTCGGTCGCGCGGCGGGCATAGGGATCGTCCGGGCCGACGTGGCCAAGGGCGGCGAGCGCCGCCTCGTGCTGGCCCTTGGCGGCGAGCAGCTCCGCGGCGGCGAGCCAGCCTTCGCTGTCCGAGGGCGTCAGGAAGGTGGCGATCCGCGCGAAGCTGAGCGCGAGGTCCGGCACGTCCTGAGCCGCGAGATCCGTGGAGAGGCGGAGCAGGAAGTCGGCGACGCCGCGGTTCGCGGCCGGCGCGTCGGCGGCGAGCTTGCGTCCGGCGGCGATCCGGGCCCGCGCGGCGACGGTCGCCTCGCCGTCGCCCTGGAGGAGCTCGAGCGCGTCGCTGCGCCAGCCGCGCGCGTCGAGCAGGCCGGCGAGCAGGATGCGCAGGCGCTCGGAGCGGCTGTCGTCGCGGGCGAAGAGCGGCTGGATCGCGGCGAGCGCGCCGGCCTTGTCGCCGCGGGCGATGAGCAGCAGCGCACGCTGCTCGGGCGCATAGGCGGCGAGCGGGGAACGGGGATCCGGGCCGTCGGCGAGAAGGGCCTGCGGATCGCCCTTGCCGGAAGCCTGGGCGACCCAGGCGCGCAGCACGGGCGCCATGAAGCCGAAGATGTCGTCGGCGGCGATCCGGTCGATCTGCGCCGTGGCGGCCGGCCAGCGCCGTGCCTTGATCGCCTCGGCGACGAGCAGCAGACGGCCTTCGGCGTTGAGCTTGCCCGCTTTCTCGACCAGGACCGCGGCGCGGGCCGACAGCGCCTCGTCGCCGGCCCACAGGCCGGCACGCAGCGCCCGGGCGGCGAGCACCTCGTTGTCCGGCGCCAGCGTCAGCGCCGAATTGTAGGCGCGCGCGGCGTCCGGAAGCGGCGCGGAGGTCTCGGCGGCGCGGGCCCGGACATAGGCGTCGAGCGCGGTCGTCTCGTTGACCACCGCCCCGGCGGGAGCGGCGGAAGCGAGCAGCAGGGCCGCCGCGGCAAGGCTACATGTTCGGGTAATTGGGGCCTCCGCCGCCTTCGGGGACGACCCAGTTGATGTTCTGGGTCGGGTCCTTGATGTCGCACGTCTTGCAGTGGACGCAATTCTGGGCGTTGATCTGCAGCCGCTCGCGGCCATTTTCCTCGACGAACTCGTAGACTCCGGCCGGGCAATAACGCTGCTCCGGCCCGGCGTAGAGCGGCAAATTGACCTCGGTCGGGATCGCCGGATCCTTGAGGGTCAAATGGACCGGCTGGTCCTCCTCGTGGTTGGTGTTCGAGATGAACACCGAGGAGAGGCGATCGAAGCTGATCACGCCGTCGGGCTTGGGGTAGGCGATCGGCGGAACCAGGTCCTTGCGCCAGAGCGTCTCGTTATCCGGATGGTGGCGCATCGTGAAGGGCAGGCCGATCTTGAGATAGCGCATCCACATGTCGAGGCCGGCGAGCAGCGTGCCGCCGAAGCCGCCGAACTTCGCCACCATCGGCTCGACGTTGCGGACCGTCTTCAATTCGTCCGCGATCCAGCTCGAGCGCAGATTGTCCTCGTATGACGCGAGCGTATCGCCGCCGCGGTCGGCGGCGATCGCCTCGAACGCGGCTTCGGCGGCGAGCATGCCCGACTTCATCGCGGTGTGGCTGCCCTTGATCCGCGGCACGTTGACGAAGCCGGCCGAGCAGCCGATCAGGGCCCCGCCCGGGAAAGCGAGCTTGGGCAGAGCTTGCCAGCCGCCCTCGTTGATCGCCCTTGCGCCGTAGGAGACCCGGCGGCCGCCCTCCAGCACTTCGCGGATCGCCGGATGCTGCTTCCAGCGCTGGAACTCCTCGAACGGCGAGAGCCAGGGGTTGCGGTAATTGAGGGCCACGACGAAGCCCAAGGCGACCTGGTGGTTGGCCTGGTGATAGAGGAAGCCGCCGCCCCACGCGTCGTCGAGCGGCCAGCCCTGGGTGTGGATGACCCGGCCGGGGACGTGCTTGTCCGGATCCACGTCCCAAAGTTCCTTGAGGCCGATGCCGTAGACCTGCGGCTGGCTGTCGGAGTCGAGCGCGAAGATCCGCTTCAGCTCCTTGGTGAGGTGCCCGCGAGCGCCCTCGGCGAAGAAGGTGTAGCGGCCGTGCAGCTCCATTCCGGGCTGGTAGTCGGGCTTGTGCGTCCCGTCGCGGGCGACGCCCATGTCGCCGGTCGCGACGCCCTTCACCGAGCCTTCGTCGTCGAACAGCACCTCGGCCGCCGCGAAGCCGGGGAAGATCTCGACCCCCAGCGCCTCGGCCTGCCCGGCGAGCCAGCGGCAGAGATTGCCGAGGCTGACCGTGTAGGTGCCCTTGTTGTTCATGAACGGCGGCATCATCAGGTGCGGCAGCGCGTATTTCTTCTTCGCGGTCAGTACCCAGTGGAGGTTCTCCGTGACCGGCACGGTGAGCGGGCTGCCGAGCTCGCGCCAATCGGGGATCAGCTCGTCGAGCGCCCTGGGATCGACCACCGCGCCGGAGAGTATGTGAGCGCCGACCTCGGAGCCTTTCTCGAGGATGCAAACCGAGAGGTCGCGGCCGGCCGCGCCGGCGAGCTGCTTGAGGCGGATCGAGGCGGCGAGCCCCGCCGGGCCGGCGCCGACGATGACGACGTCGTACGGCATCGACTCGCGTTCGGGCATTCTTCAGGCTCCTGTCGTCGCACCCAGCCAACGGCTTGGCAGATAGAAGGCAATCCGGCCGTTGACCAGCCCGCCCGCTCGCCCCCCAATCGCGACGGGAACGGGAGTGGGCATGAAAGGGGACGGCGACTTTTCCGCGGGCGAGGCGGCGGCAAGCGTGCTTCGATGGTGGAGCGACGCGGGCGTCGACGTGCTGCTCGACGAACGGCCGCGCGACTGGCTGAAGCCGAGGGTGGCCCCGCCGCCGGCCGACGAGGCTCCCGTCGAGGTCAAGGGCGACGCGCCGCCCGAGCAGCTCGGCCTGTTCCGCGCCTGGCTCGCCGAGAGCCCGGCCCTCCCCTATGCGGCGCCGGCCGCGCCGCGGGTCTGCCCGTCGGGCGATCCCGAATCCGACCTGATGATCCTCACCGACATGCCGTCCAGCGAGGACTGCTCCGCCGGCACCCTGATCTCGGGCGAGGCGGGACGGCTGTTCGACCGGATGCTGGCCGCGATCGGCCGCAACCGCGACACCATCTACCTCGCCGCCTTGTCCTGCCTTCGGTCGCCCGACGGGCGGTTCAACACCGAGGGCGCGAAGAGCTGCGCGGCGCTCGCCCGCCACCATGCCGGGCTGGTCAAGCCCAAGGCCCTGCTGATCTTCGGCGACGCCGCGTCGAAAGCGCTGCTCGGCCTGCCGCTCGCCCAGGCGCGGGGAAAATGGCACGACCTGCCGACTCATGCCGGTCCCGTCAGGGCTTTGGTAACCCTTCCTCCCTCTTACCTGCTGAACCAGCCGGCGGCGAAAGCCCATGCCTGGGCCGACCTGCAGAGGCTGGCCGAAGAGGTGAAACGATGATCAGGCTCCGCAATTTGCTCCTCGCCCTGGCGATCGCCCTGCCGGCAGCGCCGGCGCTCGCCGGCGAGCCGACTGTCCTCAGCGACGCCCAGCGGACCGCCTATCGCGACATCCTCGGGTCGATCCGAGCGAGCGACTGGACCGGCGCCGCGGCGAAGCTCGATGCCGCGCCCGACGGCCCGCTGACCGACGCGCTGCGGGCCGAGCTCTACCTCGCCAAGGGGTCGCCCAAGGTCGACGCCGAGCCGCTGCTGGCGTTGCTCGCCCGGGCGCCGGACCTGCCCAAGGCCGACCAGCTCGAGCGGCTCGCCGCCACCCGCGGCGCCACCCAGCTGCCGGCGCTGCCGCAGCCCCAGACGCTGCTCTGGCAAGGCTCGCAGCCGCGCCGGGCGAAGGCGCCGGCGGCGCCCCGCGATCCGGCGTCGACCGCCGTCGACGCACAGATCACGCCGCTGATCGTCGACAACCATCCGGCCGAGGCCGAGGCCGCCTTCACTGCCCGCCAGGCCGAGCTTTCGCCCGAGGTGCAGACCGAGTTCGGCCAGCGCATCGCCTGGTCCTATTACATCGTCGGCGACGATTCCTCGGCGCTTCGTCTCGCCCGGGCGGCGCGGATGGGCACCGGGGAATGGGCGACCCAGGCGGCCTGGACGGCCGGCCTCGCCGCCTTTCGTTCGAAGCAATGCGACGAGGCGTCCGACGCCTTCTCCGCAGTGGCCGCCCGCTCGACCGACGACGAGCTGACCGCCGCCGGCCATTATTGGGCGGCGCGGGCGGACACGATGTGCGGCAGGCCGGAGCGGGTCCAGGCGCGGCTGCAGAACGCCGCGCGCTTCCGCGAGACCTTCTACGGCCTGCTCGCCGCCAGCGCGCTCGGCATCAGGGCGGCGGGCTTCGAAGGGCTGCACGATTATGGCGACGCCGAATGGCGCGGCATCGCGAACAAGCCGGACGTCCGCGCCGCGATCGGCTTCGCAGAGCTCGGCGAGGACGATATCGCCGACCAGTTCATTCGCTACCAGGCGCGGATCGGCGGGGCGGCCGACCACAATGCCCTGCTCCACCTCGCCGCCGACCTCAACCTTCCGGCGACCCAATTCTGGCTCGCCCACAACGCGCCGCGCGGAGCCACGGTCAACATGGCGGCACGCTACCCTCGGCCGGACTGGCGGCCGAGCCGGGGCTGGCGGGTCGACCAGTCCTTGGTCTTCGCCCATGTCCTCCAGGAATCGAGCTTCCGCCGCGCCGTGGTCAGCCCCGCGGGCGCGACCGGGCTGCTGCAGGTCCGGCCCGGAACGGCCGGCGACATCGCGCGAAGCCGCGGCGAGCCGTTCAGCGCCAGCCTCCTCACCTCGCCCTCCGCCAATATGGAATTCGGCCAAACCTACATAGAAGGCCTTCGCGACAATCCGGCGACAGGCGGCCTGCTCCTGAAGGTCATCGCCGCCTACAATGCCGGCCCCGTGCCGGTGGCGGAATGGAACAGCCGCCGATTCGATCAGGGCGATCCCCTGCTCTACATAGAGAGCATCCCTTATTGGGAGACCCGCGGATATCTCCCGATCGTGCTCAGGAACTACTGGATCTACGAGGCCGAGGCGGGCCGCGACTCCGGCAGCCGCGAAGCCCTCGTTCAGGGCCTCTGGCCCCGTTTCCCCGGCCTGCCGGGCGCCAAGGCGGTGCGGATCGCGCCGGACAGCGGGCGGACGCTGGCGATGGGGACGGATTGACCGTCATTGCGAGCGTAGCCTTGCAATGACGGATTGTTCTTGCTTCGTTCCATGTGTTGCGCTACTTCTCCCTCATGCCTCGACCCGACGCCCGTCACGGCCGCGGCGCGCCTGAGAATCGGACGCCGACGCGGTTCAACCTTCCGGTGCGGGAGGCGGACGGCGACTGGCTGGACGCGCGCGACGACGTGGACGGCGAGGCGCCGCCGCTGCGCACGACCGTGACCGTCGAGCATCCCCGGACGATCATCACCCGCAACACCTCCCCCGACATCGGCTTCGACCGCTCGATCAACGCGTACCGGGGCTGCGAGCATGGCTGCATCTATTGCTTCGCCCGGCCCACCCACGCCTTCCATGATCTGTCGCCCGGGCTCGATTTCGAGACGAAATTGTTCGCCAAGCCCGACGCCGCGAAGCTGCTGCGCGAGGAGCTGGCCAGGCCGGGCTACAGCCCGCGGCCGATCGCGCTCGGCACCAACACCGATCCCTACCAGCCGATCGAGGGGAAATGGCGGATTACCCGGTCGATCCTCGAAGTGCTCAGGGAAACGAAGCATCCGGTGACGATCACCACCAAGTCCGACCGGGTGCTGCGCGACCTCGACATCATCGCGCCGATGGCGGCCGAAGGTCTGGTCAGCGTCGCGCTTTCGGTGACGTCGCTGACGCCGGCGATCTCACGCACGCTCGAGCCGCGCGCCCCGGCGGGACGCAAGCGGCTGGCGGCGGTCAAGGCGCTGAGCGAGGCGGGCGTCCCGGCGGGCGTCGCCATCGCCCCGGTCATCCCCGGAATCACCGACCACGAGCTCGACGACATCGTCGCCGCGGCGGCGGAGGCCGGGGCGACGGGCACCTTCTTCCTTCCTGTGCGGCTGCCGTTCGAGGTGGCGCCCTTGTTCCGCGCCTGGCTGGACGAGCATTTCCCGGACCGGGCCGACAAGGTGATGAACATCATCCGCGCGATGCGCGGCGGCAAGGACAACGACCCGAACTGGTTCACCCGCATGCAGGGCTTCGGACCGTGGGCGGAGCTGATGCGCGTGCGCTTCGAGGTGGCGGTGAGGAAGCACGGGCTGAACAAGGAGAAGGCGAAACTGAGGACGGACCTGTTCCGGCCGCCCCAGGGCCCGCAGCTGCGGTTGTTCTAACGTCATTGCGAGCAAAGCGACGCAATCCAGCGCTGCGCATCCGCTCGCTGGATTGCTTCGTCGCTACGCTCCTCGCAATGACGGCTACGCCGCGCTGCTCAGCTGGTAGTCGCGGTACTGCTCTCTCAGCGCAGTCTTCAGCAGCTTGCCCGTCGCGGTGTGCGGAAGGCTTTCGACGAACAGGATCTCGTCGGGGAGCCACCATTTGGCGACATGGCCGGCGAGATGCTCGACGATCGCCTGGGGGGTCACGTCTGCGCCCTCCTTCCTGACCACCAGGAGGATCGGCCGTTCGTCCCATTTCGGGTGCTTGACGCCGACCGCGGCCGCTTCGGCGACTCCCGGGCAGCCGACGGCGGCGTTCTCGAGGTCGATCGAGCTGATCCACTCGCCGCCCGACTTGATCACGTCCTTCGAGCGGTCGGTGATCTGGAGGACTCCGTTGGGGTGAAGGGCGGCGACGTCGCCGGTGTCGAACCAGCCTTCCGCATCGATGACCGGACCGCTCGGATCCTGGAAATATTGGCGGATGATCCAGGGACCGCGGGTCTGCAGGCGGCCCGACGACTTGCCGTCGCGGGGGAGGACGTTCCCCTCCTCGTCGACCGTGCGAAGCTCGACCCCGAACGGCACGCGTCCCTGGCGGCACATATAATCGATCTGCTGGTCGAGGCTGAGCTCGTCCCAGTCGCCGGTGGCGGCGCCGACCGTGCCGAGGGGCGACATCTCGGTCATTCCCCAGGCGTGGCCGACCCGGATGCCGCGCTCGGTGAAGTAGCGGACCATCGCTCGGGGCGCGGCCGACCCGCCGATATGGACGGTCGAGAGCTTGCCGAGGCCCGCCCCGGTCGCCTCGGCATGCTGCATCAGGCCCAGCCAGACGGTGGGGACTCCGGCGGTGTGGGTCACCCCCTCCTCGCGCATCAGCGCGCACATCACGGCCGGCGTGTAATCGGTCGAATAGACGAGCTTCCCGCCGACCATCGCCGTCGAGAAAGGCAGCGCCCAGCCGGCGGCGTGGAACATCGGCACGACGGGCAGGACGACCGCCCGCGCCGAGAGATCGAACACATCGGGCGAGATCTGCATCATCGCGTGGATCAGCGTCGAGCGGTGCTCGTAGAGGACCCCCTTCGGGTTGCCGGTGGTCCCGCTCGTGTAGCAGAGCATCATCGGCTCTCGCTCGTCGCCCTCGACCCAGGCAAAATCGTCGTCCTCGGCCGCGAGGAGAGCGTCGAACTCGCCGTCGTCGAAGCAGACATAATGCTCGATCGAGGTCCAGCGGGGCTTCAGCCGCTCGACCAGCGGCGCGAAGCCTTTGTCGTAGAACAGGATGCGATCCTCGGCATGGTTGCCGATATAGACGAGCTGCTCGTCGAACAGCCGGGTATTGATCGTGTGAAGGACCCCGCCGGCCCCGATCGCGCCGTACCAGGCGATGAGGTGGCGGGTGTGATTGAGGGCGAGCGTCCCGACGCGGTCGCCTTTACTCAGGCCGAGGCGCTCGAGCGCCCTCGCCAGCTTGCGGGCATCGCGGGCAATCCCCCGCCAGTCGGTGCGAGTCTTCCCGCCGCCAGGCTCCAAGGAGACGATCTCGCGGGTGCCGTGCTCGCGCTCGGCATGGTCGAGGATCCGCATGACCCTCAGCGGCCAATCCTGCATGCCTCCGAGCATGGTCCCTCCCCCGGCTGGGAAAGGCTCAGTCTATGCGCTCAGGAAACGAGCGCAAGCCGGGGCTGCGATCCGGCCTGGACGACCGACAGGCGCGCCGCGATCACCCCGTCGACGCGCTGGATTCGGGCGGCGAACTCGGCGTCGAGCACGAAGTCGCGGCCGAGCACGACATCGGCCTCGCCGCCCTCGAAGCGCGCCTTGAGGCGAAGCTCGCCATGGCCGCCGCGGTCGGAGGCGACCGCCGCGGCGAGGCGGGCGATCGCGGCCGGATCCTCGACCTCGACCTCCAGCTGGAGACGGGCGCGAGTCGAGATCTGCTCGAACGGCTGCAGGGACCTTATGGTGACCCGCGGCGCCTCCTCGCCGGCACGGCGATCGAGCTCGACATCGAGCAGGACGCAGGCGCCCGAGCGCGAAGCCTCCTCGACACGCGCCGCCACCTCGTCGTCGAACACTGTGGCGACATATTGGCCCGAAGCGTCGGAGAGGGTGGCCATCAGATAACGGCGGCCCCGCGCCGAGGTGCGCCAGCGCGCCTCCTCGACCAGGCCGGCCATCCTCGCCGGCGTCCGCGTGCCCTCGGCGATGGTCCATTCTCCGATCGCTGCGAAGCTCCTGGCGCCGTGCGCCTCGGCGAGATGGCGGTAGCGATCGACCGGGTGGGCGGAGAAATAGAAACCGAAGGCTTCCTTCTCGGCCGACATGCGCTGGGCGAGCGTCCAGGTGGCGGCGACCGGCATCCGGATCGGCACCACGTTCGATTCGCCGCCGAACAGGCCGCCCTGCCCGCTTTCGCGCGCGTCGGCGGCGCTGGCGGCGTGGGCGAGGATCGTTTCCGCCGCGGCGAAGACCGCCGAGCGGTTGGGATCCATCTCGTCGAAGGCTCCGCCGCCGGCGAGGCTTTCGAGCTGGCGGCGGTTGAGCAGCCGCGGATCGATGCGTTCGGCGAAATCCTCGAGCGTCCTGAACCGGCCGTTCGTGCGCCGCTCCTCGACCAGCTGCTCCATCGCTTTCTCGCCGACCCCCTTGAGCGCGCCGAGGGCGTAGCGAACCGCGAGACGCTCGCCTTCCTCCTCGACCGCGAACCCCGCCTCCGAGGCGTTGATCGAGGGCGGCAGGCACAGCACCTCCATCCGCCGCATGTCGTCGACGAAGATGGCGAGCTTGTCGGTCTGGTGCATGTCGAAGCACATCGAGGCGGCGTAGAATTCGACCGGGTGATGGGCCTTCAGCCAGGCGGTCTGATAGGCGACGAGGGCGTAGGCGGCGGCATGGCTCTTGTTGAAGCCGTAGCCGGCGAACTTGTCGATCAAATCGAACAATTCGTTGGCCTTGGCCGGGGGAATCGCGTTGACGCTCTGGCAGCCGGCGACGAATCCGGCGCGCTGCGCGTCCATCTCCGACTTGATCTTCTTGCCCATCGCCCGGCGGAGCAGGTCGGCCTCGCCGAGGTTGAAGCCGGCCAGCACCTTGGCCGCCTCCATCACCTGCTCCTGGTAGACGAAGATGCCGTAGGTCTCCTTCAGCACCTCCTCGAGCAGCGGATGGGGGTAGGAGATCGGCTCGCGGCCGTTCTTGCGCGCGCCGAAGGTCGGGATATTGTCCATCGGCCCCGGCCGGTAGAGCGAGACGAGCGCGATGATGTCCTCGAAGCAGGTCGGCTTCACCGCGGCCAGAGTCCGGCGCATGCCCTCGCTTTCGAGCTGGAAGACACCGACGGTGTCGCCGCGCTGAAGGAGCCTGTAGACCTCGGGATCGTCCCAGGCGATCCGGTCGAGGTCGACCGCGGTGCCTCGCCTCGCCAGGATCCGAACCGCTTTCTGAAGCACGGACAGGGTCTTGAGGCCGAGGAAGTCGAACTTCACCAGCCCCGCCGCCTCGACATATTTCATGTCGAACTGGGTGACCGGCATGTCCGAACGCGGGTCGCGGTAGAGCGGGACGAGCTTGTCGAGCGGCCGGTCGCCGATGACGACTCCAGCGGCGTGGGTGGAGGCGTGGCGCGGCAGGCCCTCGAGCTTCATCGCGAGATCGAACAGGCGGCGGATGTCGGCGTCGTTCTTATACTCGGCGGCCAGCTCGGAGACGCCGTTCAGCGCGCGCTCCAGCGTCCAGGGATCGGTCGGGTGGTTGGGGATCAGCTTGGCCAGCCGGTCGACCTGGCCGTAGGGCATCTGGAGGACCCGGCCGGTATCCTTGAGGACGGCGCGCGCCTTCAGCTTCCCGAAGGTGATGATCTGCGCGACCTTGTCGGCGCCGTAGCGGCCCTGGACGTAGCGGATCACCTCGCCGCGGCGGGTTTCGCAGAAGTCGATGTCGAAATCCGGCATCGAGACGCGCTCGGGATTGAGGAAGCGCTCGAACAGCAGGCCGAGCCGGATCGGATCGAGATCGGTGATGGTGAGCGCCCAGGCGACCACCGAGCCGGCGCCGGAGCCGCGGCCCGGTCCGACCGGAATGTCGTTCTGCTTGGCCCATTTGATGAAATCGGCGACGATTAGGAAGTAGGCCGAAAAGCCCATCCGGACGATGACGTCTGCTTCATAGTCGAGGCGATCGAAATAGGCCTTGCGTTCCGCCTCGCCGAGCTCGGTATACAAAGCGAGACGCGATTCCAGACCCGCGCGGGCGTCGCGGCGCAATTGCTCCGCTTCGGCCTCGGTATCGCCGGCGATCGAGGGAAGGATGGGCTTGCGCCTGGGCGCTCCGACGGCGCAGCGGCGTGCGACGACGGCGGTATTCTCGATCGCCTCGGGCAAATCCTCGAACAGCCGCCGCATCTCCCCCGCCGGCTTTATCCAGGCTTCCGGCGAGGAGCGTGCACGATCGTCGCGGTCGAGCTGGCTCGACTGGGCGATGCACAGCATGGCGTCGTGGGCCGGGTGGAAGTGGGCGTCGCCGAACTGGGCGGGATTGGTCGCGACGAGAGGCAGGCCGCGCTCATAAGCCAGCTCGATGAGCGCGCTTTCGGCCTTCAGCTCGACGTCGTTGCCACGGCGGCTCAGCTCGACGTAGAGCCGCCCCGGAAACAGCGCCTGCAGGCGATCGAGCATCGCCAGCGCCGGCTCGACCTGCTCCTCCGCGATGAGCCGTGCCAGCGCGCCGTCGGCACCGGCGGTGAGCGCGATAAGGCCGGCGGTGCGGCCCTCGAGGGCCTCGAACGGAATGTGAGCGGGCTCCTCGACGGGCCGGCCCAGATGGGCCTGCGAAACCAGTGCGCAGAGATTCTCGTATCCGGCATCGCTCTGAGCGTAGAGGGCGAGCCAGTCGAGCACCGGTCCGCGCCGTTCGTCGGCGGCCGGGCGGGCAACCGCGAGCATCGTTCCGACGATCGGCTGGACGCCGGCTTCCTTGCAGGCCTCGGTGAAGGCCATGGCCGCGTAGAGGCCGTTTCGATCGGTGAGTGCGGCGGCCGGAAAATCCAGCCTTTTCGCCTGCTTCGCGATCGCCTTGGGCTCGATCGCGCCGTCGAGCATCGTGTAGCAGGAGAAGATCCGCAAGGGGACGTAGGGCGCGGCCATCGCCCGTTTATGGTGGCAAGCCCGCCGCGAGGAAAGCGGCTGGGCCGGGTTTTCCACATCTAATCCTGCCGGAAGCGACGGCCTCGGATCCCGCCGGCGCCCGCCATTGTCATTTCATCTTTGAAACGAAGTCCATCCAACGAAGATGCGCGACGCTTATCGGCGCGTCACGCGACCGATCTGCCGAGTGGTCGCGGCACGAAATTTTGGTCCGGTCGGCGTGACCTTCGTCACGCTGAAATCCCCCGCACTCCGATTAGGCTTCATAAGCGGGACACTATTGTCCTCCCGCATTCAAGAAGGGCGTTCATTTTTTCAGGTTCAAAATCCAAACAGGGAGAAGCATCATGTATTTCGGAAAATCCGCAATTAGCCGGATGACGGGCCGAGGCCTCGCTTCCGGCGCGTCCAGCCTTGCCATGGCCGCAATCGGAGCGTCGCTGCTCGTCACGGCGTCCCCCGGCCGCGCCCAGGAGCGGACCGCGGCGCCGGCCGCCCAGGCGGGAGCCCAGGATGCGGGCGACGAGGCTCGCGCGCTTCAGCCGACTCTGCCGCCGGGGCAATGCGTCCCGCCGCCGCCGGACATGGATGCCTGGTATCCGTTCGACGGCAACGGCACCGACCTCATCCTGGGGAAGAACGCCGTCGCGAGCGGCTCGGTCTCCTACCAGGCCGCCGTCGTGCAGAAAGGCGGACTGCTGGTCACTCCGAGCAGCTATTACTCGATCGCTCCGGGACCGGTGCTCAACCAGGGCCTCGGCGACTTTTCGATCGACATGTGGCTGTTCGTGCCCAGCCACTGGCTGCCCGGGCCCCATCCCGTGCGCACCCTCATCGACAAGCGGGCCAATGCCGGCGGCGTTCGGGGCTATAGCCTCTACGTCTACAACAGCCGGATCGGCTTCCAGCTCGCGGATGGGAGCAGCACGAACTACGGCCAGACCGCCGCTTCGGCCGTCCTGACGCCGGGCTGGAACCACATCGCCGTCACCGTCGATCGGGACAATCCCAGGGGCGTGGTCTTCTATCGCAACGCCGCGATCACCGGAACGGGGGATCCGACCGGCCGCCAGGGCAATCTCGACAACAACGCGCCGACCCTGATCGGCCGCAACGCCTTCGGCGACGGCGGAACCAGCGAGAAGGCCGTCTTCGACGAGATCGAATTCTTCGACCGGGTGCTTCAGCCCTCGGAGGTGAAGATGATCTACGCGGCGGGTCACGCCGGAAAGTGCAAATAAGGCCGTTCGTCCCCGGCGGGCCTCAGCGTCCGCCGGGGGCGCACAGCGCCGCGGCGAGGGACCCATCACTCCAGCCCCCGCACCTATTTACGGATTGATCCGCTGACCGGACCGGTGGCTGGGACCGAAGGTGTAGTAAAGCGGCCGGCCGATAACGTCGCCGATCGGCAATTGCTCCACTCCGCCTTCGTCGCGCGGGACCCGGCTGTCGGCCGAATGGTCGCGATTGTCGCCGAGGACGAACAGGTGCCCCGGCGACACCAGTGTCTCCGGATAATCGTCCTCGCGGACCGTCTCCGAATCGTAGATCTCATGGCTGCCGCGCTCGCCCGGAAAGGCCTCGCGCAGCCGCCGCACCCTGGGAGGAGCGTAAGCGAAGCCGGAGACGTTCGGCTCGTCCCGCTCATAGGATTGCGGAACGGGGGCGCCGTTGAGAATCACGATCCCGCCCTTGAGCGCGATCCTGTCGCCGGGAAGGCCCGCGATCCGCTTCACGTAGATGTTCGGCCCAACTCGAAAGAGGATCACCTCCCCGCGCCATAGCCTTTCCGGAGCGCGCATCGCGGCGACGATGCGGTCGTTCTTCAGCAGGGTCGGCGCCATCGCTTCGGAAGGCAGGTAAAAGGGCTTGTAGAAACGATGGAGCCCCGGGACGAGGAGATTGGCGGCCGCGATGAACCCCAGCACGACGCCGGTGACGACGTACCACCGGGAGTAGCGGGGACGCGGCTCCTCGCGGTGTCCGCTGCCCAGCCAAGTCATGACAACCGAGCAAATAGTCGGTGCGAGAATTCCAGCGGCCAGGAGTCCGACAAGACCGATCAAAGCGCCAAATGACAGTTGGGGCAGCACCGCGCAGAGCAAGAGCACCGCCAGCAGCGAGGCGATCGGCACGAGCAGGAGAAAGGCGCCGAGACGGCCGCGCCCAACCCTCAGCAACCCCGCCCCGGGAGCGAGCAGGTTCAAGGCCGCGATCCCCAGGCGAGCCGCGATCCCGCGCCGGCCGGCGATCATTCCAGCCTGCCTTCGTGAAGCCTCAGCACCCGATCCATCTTGGCGGCGATTCGCTCGTTGTGGGTGGCGACCAAAGCGGCCGAGCCTTCGTCCCGGACGAGGCGGAGGAACTCGGCGAAGACGACGTCCGCGGTCGCCTCGTCGAGATTGCCGGTCGGCTCGTCCGCGAGGACGAGGAGCGGACGATTGGCGAGGGCGCGGGCGACCGCGACGCGCTGCTGCTCGCCGCCGGACAGCTGGCTCGGCCGGTGGGTGAGGCGATGCTCGAGGCCCAGCGAGGTGAGCAGGGCCGCCGCCCGCTCCTGCGCCGCCTTGCGCGTCGCGCCGCGGATCAGCTGCGGGATGATCACGTTCTCCTCGGCGCTGAAATCGGGGAGGAGGTGATGGAACTGGTAGACGAAGCCGAGCGAATCGCGCCTGAGCCGTGTCCGGCCGTCATTGTCGAGCTGCGCCGCTTCCTCGCCCTGGATCGCGATCGAGCCTTCGAAGCCGCCCTCGAGCAGCCCGACCGCCTGGAGCAGGGTCGACTTGCCGGAACCGGACGGACCGAGCAAAGCGACTATCTCCCCGGCGGCGACCTCGTGGTCGACGCCGCGAAGCACTTCGATCACGGCATCGCCCTGCCTGAAGCTGCGCCTGAGGGCGCGGACGGCGAGGACCTCACTCATAGCGCAGAACCTGAACCGGATCGGTGCTCGCCGCCTTCCAGGCCGGGTAGAGCGTGGCGAGGAAGCTGAAGAGGAGCGCCATCGAGACGATCGCGAGGACCTCGAAAGGATCGGTCTTGGCCGGCAGCTCGGTCAGGAAGCGGATCGACGGATCCCAGAGGTTCTGGCCGGTGACGAGCTGGAAGAAGTTCACGAAGCCCTGGCGGAAATAGAGCAGCAGCGCCCCCAGGGCGAGGCCGGCGGCGATTCCGATAACGCCGATCGTCACTCCGACGGTCATGAACACCTTCATCAGCGCCCGCCGGGTCGCCCCCATCGTGCGCAGGATGGCGATGTCCCGGGTCTTGGCCCGGACCAGCATGATGAGGGACGAGAGGATGTTGAACACGGCGACGAGGATGATGATCGAGAGGATGACGAACATCGCCACCCGCTCGACCTGAAGGGCCTGGAACAAGGACGAGTTGAGCTGCCGCCAGTCGGTCACCACCGCGCGCCCGGCCACGCCCTGGGCCAGGGGCGCGAGGATCTGCCCGACCCGGTCGGCATCGACGGTCTGGACCTCCACCATGCCCACCTCGTCGGGCATCATCAGGAAGGTCTGCGCGTCCTCGATCGGCATCAGCACGAAGGCCTTGTCGTAATCGTAGATACCGACCTCGAAGACGGCCGAGACCCGGTAGGAGACGATGCGCGGCACCGTACCGAAGGGCGTGGTCCGGCCTTCGGCGGTGAGCAGGCTGATCTGGCCGCCGACGCTGATCCCCAGCGCCTCGGCGAGGCGGGCGCCGACGGCGACGTTGCCCGAGCCGGGCCGGAGCGTGTCGAGCGAGCCGGCCAGCACCTTGCCGCGCAAGGTGCCGTTGCGCAGGATGTCGTCGCGCTCCATGCCGCGCAGCAGCACACCCTCCATCCGGCCGTCGTTGCTCGCCATCAGCGGCTGCTCGATCAGCGGGATGGCGGAGGTGACCCCGGGCGTGCGCCGCGCCTGCTGGACGATCTCGCGCCAATCCGGCAGCCGCCCGCCATAGCCCTGGACGACGGCGTGCCCGTTGAGGCCGATGATCTTGTCGAACAGCTCGGCTCGGAAGCCGTTCATCACGCTCATCACCACGATCAGGGCGGCGACCCCGAGCATGACGGCGACCAGGCTGATCGAGGCGACGAGGAAGATGAACCCCTCGCCCTTGCCGGGCAGCAGGTAGCGGCGGGCGATCATCCGCTCGTAACGGGACAGGATCATGCGCGCGGGCTCCCCGATCGCAGGCGGCGCTTATGGCTTTCGAAACGGCGGTCCACGGCGGCTCCTCGCGCAATCAGCCCCGCGTCTAGGGCAGGCGCTCCCGGTCGCGCAACCGCGGCCGCTGTTGCGACTCCGACACAGGCTCGAAGCAAATTGCCACAAGCCCTTGATTAGGCCGTGACAAGAAATCGGCGCGGTCATAGCACATCGCTCACGAACAAGTGGCGAAGGCCTCGGTTCGGGGAGGCTTCGGCCCCGCATGTCCAGGCGAGGTGGACATGCGTGCGGGCCGCGGCATCTCACAAGGGGGTTGACGAGCGATCGTCACACGGGTGCCCGGGCAGCGATGTCCGGGCACTTCGCGTTTCGGGGCGGGCTCAGGCGGCGCCGCGCCGGCGCGTGCCGGCCAGGAACGCCGTTACGTCCGCCGCCGCCATCGGCCGCGCGATATGATAGCCCTGGGCGATGTCGCAGCCGATCTCGCGCAACAGCGACAGGCAGGCTTCGTCCTCCACGCCCTCGGCGACCACTTCGAGCCCCAGCTCGTGGGCCAGGGCCACGGTCGAGCGCACCATGGCGGCGCTGCGCGGGTCGCAGGCGATTGCGGCGACGAAGCCGCGGTCGATCTTGATCTCGGTGGCGGGCAGCTTCTGGAGATAGGCGAGCGACGACTGGCCGGTGCCGTAATCGTCGATCGAGACCCCGGCGCCGAGCGCGCGCCAGGCCTCGAGGGCGGCGATCGCCCCGGCGGGATCGCGCATCGCGGCGGTCTCGGTCACCTCGACGATCAGCCGGGCGGGATCGAGACCGCTGTCCACCACCGCCGCGTGCAGCCGCGCCAGAGCCGGAGCATCGCCGAGCAGGGTCGCCGACACGTTGACCGCCACCGTGAGCGGCCGGCCGGAGCGCTGCCATTCGAGCGCGTCGGCGAGGGCCCCGCGCAGCACGTGGAGCGTAAGGTCGGCGATTCGGCCGCGCTGCTCGAGGAGGGGGATGAAGGTATCCGGCGCGATCGCTCCGCGCTCGGCGTGGTTCCAGCGCACCAGCGCCTCGACTCCGACGACCTCGCCGGAGCCCAGCGACAGCTTGGGCTGATAGGCGTTGTAGACCGCACCGGCCTCTATCGCCCGGTCGAGCTCGCCGGCAAGCGCGACGCTCCAGCTCACCGCCTCCGAATCGTGACGCGAAAAGACCTGCCACGGCCGGAGGGCCTCTGCCGCGGCCGCCGCGGCGAGAGCGGCATTGGCGGCGATGGCCCGCACTCCGGCCGCGGTCCCGCGGGCCCCGCCGAAATGCGCGCCAAGCTCGGGCGAGCGCATCAGCGCCGCCACCGCCGCCAGCCGATCCTCGAGCAAAGTCTCCGGCGGTTCGATCCAGGCCAGCACCCCCGGCTCGATGCGATAGACGGCGTCCAGGGCGAGCAGGAATTTCAGGCGCTCGGCGGCGCGTTCGACCAGCTTTGCCGCCTCCCGGGCGCCGAGCCCGGCGACCAGGGTCGCGAAGCCGTCGACGCGCATCGCCAATACCGCCACGTCGCCGTGCGCGGCGCCGGCGCCGAGAGCGACCAGGTTGGGAAGGCCGGTTTCGGTGTCGACGAGCAACCGTTGGCGGTAGCGGAAGGCGAAATGGACGGCCCCGGCCGCCAGGGTTCCGGCCAGCAGGGCTGCCGCCCCGGCGGCGATCGAGAATCGGTAGCCGAGAACGGATTCGCCCCAAAAAGCGAGAGCCGCGACAGCGAGCCAGGCGGCGGCGCCGCCCGCCACGCACCAGCGTAGCCGCCGGCCTCTCGACGCCGCCGCCAGCCCGGCAAGCGCCAGCAGCAACGCCCACAAACCTCCGGCCTCGCCCGGCGGCTGACCGGCGAGCAGGGTCTCGGCCGCCATGGCCTGCGCGGTGACGCCCGCGATCAGGCCGTGACGGGGCACGGCGAAGCGGTCGCCGAGCTCGACGGCGGTTGCGCCGATCACCACGCGTCGGCCCCGCACCGCCTCGGCCGGCACCCGGCCGGAAATGAGGTCGATCACCGAGAAATGGGGGATGGTCGCCGGGTCGATCGAGAGGTCGACCGGAAAGCTGCTCTCGGCTGTCCCTTGGCGTTCGGCGAGCATGGCGGCGAGCGACGGACGCGGCGCACCCGAGATGTTGCGGCCGTAAAACATCCGGCGCAGCATGCCGTCGGCGCCGGGGCGGACGTTGGCGGCGGCGAGGAAAGCATGATCGGCGAGGATCGGTTTGGGCGCGGAATCGACCGTGGCGTCCGAGCCCGTCGAGGGCGCCTGGCTGAATACGGGAAGGATGATGGTGCCGCCGGCGCGCTCGAGCGCGGCGGCGAACAACTGGTCCTCGCCGGGCGCGGAGGGGCTGGAGAAGTCGACGTCGAAGGCGATCGATCGGGCCCCGGCCTCGCGCAGGCGGTCGACGACGGCAGCGTGGACCCGCCGCGGCCACGGCCAGCGGGCGATCGCGGCGATGCTCTTCTCGTCGATCTCGGCGATGACGACCGAGCCGCTCGCCGGATGGAGCCGGAAGCCGGAGCGAGCGGCGGTCGCCGTCTCGTCGACGGCAAGCCCGCCGCCGCTCGCCAGCATCCCGACCCCGACCACCGCCGCGACGGCGAGAACGAGGGCGCGGCGCCAGGCGAGCAGGCGGTCGAGGAGACTCACGCTCAGAAGCTCCGCTGCAGGCCGAGACGCAGCCGGTGACGGTCCGCCCGGTAATAGAGGATCGAGCTCGAGGTGCGGTTCCAGGTATAGGTCAGCGAGGGCGTAACGCCCCAGAGCACCGGGTGGCGGGTGGTGACGTAGAGGCTGGCATAATAGCGCCAGTCGCGCCGCGGGTCGGGCGAGAGGAAGGCGACGGGCGCGTCGAACAAGGCTCGGCTCGCGCCGAGCGAGATCCCGCCGGTGAAGTTCGGGCCGAGATAGCGGGTGAGGTTGCCGTAGGCACCGATCTCGGTGCTCGAGAAGCCGTTGTCGCGCAGCCAGTCGCGGCGGACATAGACTCCGCCCGAGGCGGTCAGGGTGGGATCGAGGACGATGTCGTAGGCGAGATAGGCGTTCGCCTGCTTGCCGCCGAACGGCTCGCCATAGTCCGATTCGAAGACGCGGGCATCGAGGTACAAGGCGAGGTGCTGCCCCTTGCCGACCTCCTGCCGGTAATTGGCGCGGACTCCGCCGCCCGCCATCGCCGAGATTCCGGCATACCAGCGGTCGAAGGCGATCAGCTGAAGGCTCGCCTGGCTCTTGCCCCGGTCGAGGTCGAGCCCGACCGAGGCGGTGACCGAGGAGTCGTCGGCGGTGCGGCCCGGATAGTCGAGATAATAGCCGTCGGCGGCGAGGTCGACGGCGAGGCCTGGAGCGACTGGCAGCTTCACCGAGCCGGCCGCCGAGACGCCATAGCCGAGGCCGCCGCGCTGGCGCAGGTTCGGGTCGAGCGGCACCGGCAGGAGGCCGCTGCCGTCGTCGACCAGCACCGTCTTCGCGTCGGTCGAGTTGGTGACGTTGCTGTCGGCGGTGACGCTGGCGTCGACGCTGAGGGTCCAGTCCGGATTGCGCGCGCGAGCGGCAGGCGCGGGCTGCGGCACCGTCGCGATGGTTCGGTCCTGTCCGGCGGGAGGATATTGCTCGCCGGGCTGCACCGGCGGCGAAAGCGCCGCCGTTTCCATGAGGCCGTCGAGCGCATAGCCGAGGCGCGGTCCGCTCGGCGGGGCAAAGGCCGCGAGGGCCAGGCCCGCGCCGACGAGCAACGCCGTTTTCGCCCGCCTTCCCATCCAGCCCGCCTCGCCCGGTCGCACTCCCTGCGCGGGAGCGTGCCCGTGCTAGCGCAAGAGGGTTGAGGAACCCTTAGCCATGCCGGAAAATCCGCCGCTCACAGGCAGATGAGCCCGAGCACGCAGGTCTTGCCCGGCGGCGGCGGCGGCGGGGGCGGCGGGGGTGCCGGTGCGGGCGCTGGAGCCGGAGCCGGTGCGGGCGCTGGAGCCGGCGCCGGCACAGGAGCCGGAGCCGGAGCCGGAGCCGGAGCGGGCGCAGGAGCCGGTGCAGGTGCCGGCGCTGGCGCTGGCGCAGGAGCCGGCGCAGGAGCCGGCGCAGGTGCCGGTGCCGGTGCTGGAGCCGGAGCTGGAGCCGGCGCTGGCACGGGCGTCGGAGCCGGCCCCGACCCCGGGCCAGAGTTGCTGCCGGGGCCCGAGTTGCTGCCGGGACCGGAGTTGCTGCCGGGAGCAGGGACCGGGGCTGGTGCTGGTGCTGGTGCTGGTGCTGGTGCTGGTGCAGGAGTGGCGGCCGGTGCCGGCGCTGGGACCGGCGCAGGCGTCGGAGCCGGGGCAGGCGTCGGAGCCGGCACGGGCGTTGGGACGGGTGCCGGAGCCGGCTTCGGGGCCGGAACAGGGGCCGGGGCCGGAGCGGGCTTCGGGGCCGGAGCGGGCTTCGGGGCCGGAGCAGGCTTGGCACCGCCGGCGAACGTGGGATCCAGATTTTCCTTCGCGGCGAGGAACAGCGTCGGCGCCGGCGCGGGGGGCGCCGCGTGATGGTCGCCGCCATGAGCTTCCGCGCCGCCGCCGGGCCCGCCCAGCGCGTAATCGAGCCTGGGGGCGTCCTTGCCGTGCGGCTGCGACGCCTTGGCGCTGCCCTGCTTTCCGTCGCCGCCCGGACGGTCGGATTCGTCCGCCTTGCCGGACGACGCGGGCGACGCGACGTCCCCACTGCTCGACTTGCCCGAGGAGGCAGGTATCGCGGAATCGTCGCCGCCTCCGCCGTCGTCACCGGTCCCTTCCTCGGCATCGCGGGCCGCGGCCACGGCGACCGCTTCGGGATCCGCCCGTTCGGCCGGGCGCACCTGGACGTCGCCGGGCTTGTCCCTGGCGACGGCGGCGACATTGCCGGCCAGCACCATTTGTGAAGCGCCGCCGAGCGGGCTGGAAACCTCGACCCGGCCTTCGGTGACGGCGACCGTCGAACCTCTCTCAGTCACCTCGACGGTGAAGACGGTGCCCTTGACGAGGGCGACGGCATAAGGGGTGCGGACCGCGAAATGGGGGGTCGACTTGCGCTCGATCCGGAACAGGGCGCGGCCGTAATCCTCGATCATCTGGACGAAGCCGCCAGGCTCGGCGGCGGCGGCGGGGAGGCGGACCCGCGAGCCCGGCGAGACGATCACATATTCCTGGCCGCGCACCAGCACGGCCCGGCCGCCGGGACCGGTGCTGACCACGTCGCCGGCCGCGAGCCGGCCGCCGCGCGCCGCGGCCAGGACGAGGCCGGAATGGACCACCCGTACCGGTCCCGCCGTCTCGGTGACCCGCCAGGACGGCGCTTCCGCCGCCGCGGCCGCGCCGCTCCACAGGCCGAGAAGCAGAAACAGAAAGAAAGCCCGCATCGCCGTCGCTCCTGGCCGGCGGACGCATGAGACGTCCGACAGAAGCGCAAAGGCTTAGGGGACAAAGCTTTCCCGCGCCTCAGCCGGGTTGGTGAAGCGGCCGTTAAGGCCTTGCCCGGAGCGAACGCTCAGGCGGAGCTGTGGAGCGCCGGCTGGGCAGCGCCGGCGGCGGCGCGCTTTGCCTCCGCCTCGTAATGGCGCGCCAGCATCAGGAGCCCGTCGCGGTCGCGCGAGGCGGCGAGGCCGTCGGCGAGCTGCCGGCATTCGCGCGCCTGGGTTCGGAAATAATCGGCCGTGTCCATCTCGTCTCGCCCTTATGGTCGCCCGCCGAAGCCCATCAAACCTGATGTGGATCAAATAGTTCCAGCAACGCGCCCACCCGGGCGGGACGAGCGCGGCGGTTCAGGTGCCGGACGACGCCGCCGCCGCCTGGCCCTCGACCGCGAAATCCTCCGCCGCCTTCCAGGCTCCACCCGATTGTTTGGCGAAGACCGTCAGATAGTTGCCGCTCATGGTCTGGGGCTTTTTGGTCTGCGGATTGGTGAAGCCGACCCTGAAGGTGCCGCGCGTGTAGGCGACCTCGCCCGAGCCCGCGACCCTGGTGTCCTCGTTCGAGAAATCGAGGCTGAAAGCCGGGTCCTTGAGGTCGTCCCCGACGCTCTTCAGGATTGCATCATGGCCCTTGACCAGCGGAGCGCCGGGCGTCGCGACCGCGGCATCGTCGGTGTAAAGCGAGACGACCCTGGCCGCATCCTTCGCCTTCCACGCGGCCAGCATGTCCCGCTCGGCCTGCTTGACCTCGTCGGCGGCCGCTCCGCTGCCCGCCGAGACTTTGCCGCCGGTTCCGCTCCTGTCGCACGCCGCCGCGCCGGACAGCAGGAAAGCGGCCAGCGCCGCCTTTGCGAGAAGCTCTTTCGCCATGGTGATCCCCCCATTCGAGTCGAAGACGCGGCAAGGAAAACCCTGACGCGGTGTTTGGCAAGCCTGTTGCGCCCCCGAGGCGGGCCTTGCGCCCCCGCGGCCCAGTCCCTATGTGACCGGTGCCGACGTCGCCTGTGTGACGGAACGAGGCGCGAGGCTTTCCGCCAGCGCTCCCCTTCCCTTCCGAGCTTCTGAAGTCACCGCGAGCCTTGCCCGCGGAGGCCGGCATCCCTTTCAGACATTAGCGGAGGCGGCGGGACGCCCCTCCCGAGGATCATCGATGAACACCCATAATCAAAGGCCGAACCGCCGGCCCAAGCTTTTCCTTCCACTCTTCCTGGCCGGGCCGGACGCCACAGGCGAACCGAGGCCGTTTCCGCTCTCACGCGAGCAGCTCCGCGCCGCGGTCGCCGAGCGGATCGGCTGAGCCGCGCCGCCTGACGCGAAAAGGGGCCGCGAGGCCGGCCGCCCACGAGGCGGACCGGGCCCCGCGGCCCCGAATTTGCGTCAGCGCTGGTCGGAGCCGCTGCTGCCGCTGCCGCTGCCGGTCGAGCCGGTGTCGGGCTCGAGGCCGCTCTGGCCGCTGCCGAGGCCGGACTGGCCGCCCTGCTGCTGGTCGCTGCCGGCGCCGCCGGACTGACCGCCCTGCTGGCGATCCTGGCCGCCGCCCTGGCCGGACTGACCGGACTGGCCGCCCTGCTGCTGCTGACCGCCGCCCTGGCCGGACTGACCGGACTGGCCGCCCTGCTGCTGCTGGCCGCCGCCCTGGCCCGACTGGCCGGACTGGCCGCCTTCGCCGCCCTGCTGCTGGTCCATCTGGTCCTGCTGCTGCTGGCGGCCGAAGCCTTCGCCCTGCTGGCCCTGCTGGCCGCCCTGTTGCTGCTGCTGCTGACGGTCCTCGCCGCCCTGGTTGTTCTGCTCGGCCATGCCGAAGGTCCCTTTCGTAAAAGGTGCCGGGATTGACACGGGTGAGAAACGCCCCGCGCGGCCCCGCCGTTCCGGCAGCGCAACCGCCCGCCCGGCGCCGAGCGGCCTTTTCCCGCCCAGAGGATGGCGGCTTGCGGCGAGCGGATGCGGGGCGAGGCGCCCGCCAAGCTCGACAGGCGGGGCTGTGCGCCATTAGGCTGGCGCCATGACCTATTGCCTCGGCATGCTGCTCGACGCCGGCCTGATCCTGATCGCCGACACCCGGACCAATGCGGGTGTCGACAATTTCTCCTCGTTCAAGAAGCTCCACACTTTGGTCGACGAGCCCGACCGGCAGATCTTCGCCTGCACCGCGGGCAGCCTGTCGATGAGCCAGTCGGTGATCGGCCTCATCCAGGAGGGGCTTCCCGCCGCCGCGGAAGGCGTGATGGGCGGCGGCGAGGTGACCCGCTCGCTGCGCCACGCCACCACCATGTTCCGCGCCGCCCAGCTGATCGGCGAGGCGGTTCAGATGGCCAATGCGACGGTCGGCAAGGCGCTGGCCGCGATCAATATCGAGTCCTGGGTCTCTTTGCTGCTCGGCGGCCGGATCGGCGACGGGCCGCCGATGCTGTTCCTGATCTACAATGCCGGCAATTTCATCGAGTGCACGCCCGAGGTCCCGTTCCTCCAGATCGGCGAGACGAAGTACGGCAAGCCGATCCTCGACCGCGGCCTCGCCTTCGACACGCCGCTGCGGGAAGCGGTCAAGTTCGGCTTCCTCTCGTTCGACAGCGCGATGCGATCGAACCTCGGCGTGGCGCGGCCGCTCGACCTCATGGTGATGCCGCGCGCCAAGGGGGCGCCGCTCATCGAGCGCCGGATCGACGAGGGCGACCCCTATTTCGACGACCTCTCCGACCGCTGGGCCCGCTACCTCCACGACGCGGCGGACAAGATACCGGATCCGCCGTGGATGGGGTAATCGTCTCGAAGTGGTACTTCGAGCCGGAATAGGAGCGTTTCGGCAGAGCGACGGCGTGTGATCGGGACGAAAGAGAGGAAAGGGAGGAACGGGAGGAAAGCGACACGGATTGGCGGGGGGTCCCCTGCCGCGACGAACCGTCGCCACGGCCGCAGAGGCGCCCGCGATACGCCCGCCGACGGGCAAATAAGTTGAGGAAGTTGAGACTTGCCGAGACCCCCTCCTCTTTCCTGCGCCGAACGGGCCACGCGAGAGAGGGAATCGCCTGAGCAAGGGGCGAATCGGTGCGGGCGAGGCGCGGATCCATCCGCAAGGTTGGATCACATTTCAGGGGGTGTAGAAAAGTTCTCTTTTTGTTCTGAGGCCAGACGCGTGTGAGGTTGCGACTGCTTCGTCGGGCCCCGGCGAAACCTTCAGGACCCGCCTACGCCTCCTCCGGCACCCGAGCCCGGATCAGCCAGCACAGGACCAGCGCCGCGACCAGGGCGGCCATGGTGAGCCAGAAGCCGCTGGCGGGCTCGATCCGGATCATCTGGGCCATGCCCGCTTCCATCTGCGAGTCGAACGAGCGGCCGAGGTCGCTCGGCTTGGTCGGATTCTGCCGCATCGCCTGGTGGAGATGCTGGGGGATGAGCATGTAGACCTCGACCACCGCCAGCAGCATCGCCGCAGCGCAGCCCCACAGGGCCGCGAGGGCCGCCTTGCGGCGCGGCCAGATGAAGGTGGCCAGCAAAGCGAAGACGATCGCCGCGACGATTCCGTACATCAGCCATTCGGGCGAGCCGTTATGGACCTCCGAGACGCCGCTGCTCGGGTCGCGGGTGGTCACCCTGCCGCTCATCAGGCCGACGCCGTTGATCGACGCCAGCGGCTGGCCGGCGCACGACACCGTCACCCACGGCAGGAACAGCCCGAGCAGGGCGACGATCTTGGCGCCCCGGGCGAAGGCGAAATAGCGCGGCACCGGGTCGTCGCCAGTCGCGGCGGTTGCGGCCGTTGCGACGGGCTGGCCCTCCGGCACGACCGGCGCGGGCGCGGCCGCGGCCGGGGGATCGGCAAGCTCGGGGGCCGAGGGCGGCGCGGCGGCGTCAGAGGCGCCGACCGCCGCGGCCTCCGTCGGAGTCCCGCAGGAAGGACAGAAGCGGCTGTCCGCCTCCAGCGCCTGTCCGCATTGCGTGCAAACCGCTTCCGCCATGATGTTCCCCCCTCGTAACCCCCGAAGCCAGTGAGTCATGCTATACCCGATCCGCATGCCGCCGCCAGCCGGCTTGAGACCGTAGGCCGGGACGGGCGGAGCCGCCGTTAATCCCCCGCCCGGGCGGCCGCGCGAACACCGGCTTCAGGGCCGCGCCGGAAGGGGCTTTCGGCTGTCGCTGGACGCTGTAGGTTGCCGCCATGCGTGGGAGACGGATCTGGCTGGCGGAGGCCGGCGCGGCGCTCTTGGCGCTGGCGGCGGGCTGGTATTTCGGATCCCCCTGGTGGACGCTCTGGCGGATGCGCGAGGCGGCACGGGCCGGCGACGCGAGGACTTTGGCTTCCTACGTCGATCTCCAAAAGCTGGACCCGGACGTCGCGGCGGCGCGGCGGGCGGTTTGGAAGCGGAACCTCGAGCGGATCCCGACGACCAGCGAGGCCGGCCGGCGCCTCGTCGCCACCCTCACCCGCAGCCTCGCCGCCCCGGGCGCCAACCCGCCGCTCCGGCCAGAGGACCTCAGCCCCTGGCTCTCGGAAATCGCGATCGCCCCGGCAAGCACCCGACGCCGAGACCCGTAGGTCATCCACCGAGGCCTCGACGCGTTCGAGCTGCGCTATCGCGGCGCGAGCGAGGAAAACGGCCCCCGCCTCGCCTTCGAGCGGCGCGGGCTGGGATGGAGGCTGGCCGCGGTGCGGTGGGGCCGGCAATAGTCCTGCCCGCATTGCATCTGCCCTTCCCAGCCCCTATGTCCTTTCTGCTGACGTCGCCTGCGACGGAAACCGGGTTCGGGCGCTTCTCGCCCGTCCCCACCTTCCCTTTCACGCTTCCTGGCCCGCCGCGCGCGACCCGCGCCGGCCGGACACGTATTGAATCGAGACACAGGCTTGGCCAAGGAAGAATTGCTCACCATCGAGGGCCAGATCGACGAGATCCTGCCCGACGGCCGCTTCGGAGTCCGGCTCGACAACGACCACCGCGTGATCGTCTACACCGCCGGCAAGATGCGGCGCTATCGGATCCGCTCGGTGGTCGGCGACAGGGTCCATGTCGAGATGACCCCCTACGACCTTTCCAAGGGCCGGCTCGTCTTCCGCGAGAAGATCCCGGGAAGCCCGGGCGGCGCGCGGCGGGGCGGCTTCAGGCGGCGGTAGGACGGATGAACGCGGCGCGTTCCCCCCGGGGGAGCGGGGCCGAAATGAGGAGACGATCGATGGGCGGAATTCCGGACCAGAGCAGGACGGCGATGAAGCCGTTCCTCATCGCCAGGGACGAAGACGGGCAGCTCCGCCTCACCGTCCGCGACACGCGCTACAACGGCCAGGGCTATCCAGTGGTGACCTCGACCACGCTCGACCAGGCGTTCGAAACCGCCGCCGCCGCGCGCGCCCACGCCAAGGCCCATTTCGGCGCCGAGCCGGGGCAGTTCGCGACCAAGTGAGCCGTCGCCGCGGCCCCATGCCGCCCGCGCCCATCGACAGGAACCCGAATTGGCCGACTTCCTCTACACGACCGACGGCGAGCCGCAGGGCTTCAGGCTCGGCGCGCACATCTATGCGATGGACGGAAGGCCGGTCGGCCGCGTGTTCGCCGAGAAGGCCTATCGGCTCGACGGCGCCTATGTCGGCGCGGTGATCAACAACATGGTCCTCGACCGCCCCGGCGTGTCGCGGCATGGCCGCCCGGCGACTCCGGCGCCCGCGCCGGTGCCGCCGCCGCGCGGCGCCGAACGCCGCCGCCCGGTCTGCGAGACCTTCGCCGACTGCTTCGCGCTTCTGGCGGAGCCGGCGATCGAGCCGGTGTGAAGCGGAAGCCGCCGTTGAAGTCAGATCCGAAGCTCGGCTCGCCGTCGCCGCGGCCGGCTCCCTGCCTGCCCGGCGGCGCCTATCGCGCGCTGAAATGGCTGGCCATCCTCGCGATTGCGCTGACCCTGGCCGAGTTCCTCGCCATGGACCTGGCGATGGTGGTGGCCGCCGACGCGGTCTTCTACCTCGAGATGATCGTGGCCGGCTGGGCCCTATCCACGCTTGCGCTTCTAAACCCCGCGATCGGCAACAAGGTCATCCTGCTCGGCTCGCATCTGTTCGGGAACGCGCTCGGCCCTCCGCCCCGCAGGCCCGCGGACCTCGATCGAATCGAGGACGCGTGATCCGGCGGCCTAGACCAGCCGGCTCTGCTTCACCGCCGCCTCGATGAAGCTGGCGAAGAGCGGATGCGGGTCGAAGGGCTTGGACTTGAGCTCCGGGTGGAACTGGACTCCGACGAACCAGGGGTGGTCGGGGCGCTCGACGATCTCCGGCAGGGCGCCGTCGGGGCTCATTCCGGTGAACAGGAGGCCGGCTTCCTCGAGCGCCGCCTTGTAGTGGATGTTGACCTCGTAGCGGTGGCGGTGGCGCTCGCTGATCCGGTCTGCGCCGTAGATGGCGTGGACGACGCTGTTGCCGGCGAGCACCGCCTCGTAGGCGCCGAGGCGCATCGTTCCGCCCATGTCGCCGTTCGCCTCGCGGCGCTGCTTCAACCCTTCCGGGCTCATCCATTCGGTGATCAGGCCGACGACCGGCTCCTCGGCCTCGCCGAACTCGGTCGAGCGCGCGCCCTTGAGGCCGGCGGTGTTGCGGGCGCCCTCGATGCAGGCCATCTGCATGCCGAGGCAGATTCCGAAGAAGGGCACCTTGCGCTCGCGGGCGAATTGCACGCTGGCGATCTTCCCCTCGCTGCCGCGCTCGCCGAAGCCGCCGGGGACGAGGATGGCGTGGAGCGGCTCGAGCTGGCTCGGGATGTCGGCCTCGGGATGCTCGAACAATTCGGCGTCGAGCCAGCGTATGTTGACCTTGACGCGATTGGCGAGGCCGCCGTGGACGAGCGCCTCGGTCAGCGACTTGTAGGCGTCGGGCAGGCCGACATATTTGCCGACGACGCCGATCGTCACCTCCCCTTCGGGGTTGAGAAGGCGATCGAGCACGTCGTCCCAGCGGCGCATGTCGGGCTCGGCGGCGCGGCCCTCGAGGCCGAAGGCGCGGAGCACCTCGGCGTCGAGCCCGGCTTCGTGATATTGGGCGGGGACCGAATAGATGCTCTTGGCGTCGAGCGCGGGGATGACCGCTTCCTGGCGCACGTTGCAGAACAAGGCGATCTTGGCACGGTCGCTCTCGGGGAGCGGGCGGTCGACCCGGCAGAGCAGGACCTCGGGCTGGATACCCAGGCTGGTCAGCTCGCGGACGCTGTGCTGGGTCGGCTTGGTCTTCAGCTCGCCGGCGGCTGCGATGTAGGGGACGAGGGTGGTGTGGATCGACAGGGTCGAATCGCGCCCCTCCTCGTTGCGGAACTGGCGGATCGCCTCGATGAACGGGAGCGATTCGATGTCGCCGACGGTGCCGCCGATCTCGATGATCAGGAAGTCGAGGTCGGGCTCGAGGTCGGCGCGGATGAACTCCTTGATCGCGTTGGTGACGTGCGGGACGACCTGGACGGTGGCGCCGAGATACTCGCCCTTGCGCTCGCGGTTGATGATGCCCTGGTAGATCCGGCCGGAGGTGACGTTGTCGGCCTGGCGCGCCGGAACGCCGGTGAAGCGCTCGTAATGGCCGAGATCGAGGTCGGTCTCGGCGCCGTCGTCGGTGACGTAGACCTCGCCATGCTGGTAGGGGGACATCGTGCCGGGATCGACGTTGAGATAGGGATCGAGCTTTCGGATCCGGACCTTGAAGCCGCGCGCCTGGAGCAAGGCGGCGAGCGACGCCGCCATCAGGCCCTTGCCAAGGCTGGAGACCACGCCGCCGGTGATGAAGATGAACCGCGCCATGGGAGGCCCGGATAGGCGGCCCGAGGGGGCTGGGGCAAGGGCGGGAATCAAAAAATCGCATCCCCAGCCCGTCATGCCAGCGCAGGCTGGCATCCATGCTGACTCGATGACGGATATTCAGCATGGACCCCAGCCTGCGCTGGGGTGACGGTTTCCGCTTCGCCCGTTACAGCCCCTCCCGCATGAGGATCGCGATCGTCGGGGCGGGATATTCGGGAACGATGGCGGCCGTCGAGGCGATCCGGGCCTCGCCCGCCGCCGACGTCGTCCTGATCGAGAAGAGCGGACGGTTCGCCGCCGGGGCGGCCTACGGGACCCGAAACGCCTCGCACCTGCTCAACGTCCGGGCGCGCAGCATGAGCGCGTTGGCCGACGCGCCCGACGATTTCGCCGACTGGCTGGCGCGCGAGGGCCTGGGCGGTTCCGAGACGTTCGCCCGGCGGCGCGATTATGCCCGCTATCTGGCCGGGATATCGGAGCGCTCGGGCGCGCGGCGGGTGGTAGGGGAAGCCGTCGGAGTCGAGGGACAGACTCTGGTCCTTGCTTCAGGCGAACGTCTCGATTTCGACGCGCTGGTGCTCGCGGGCGGCAATTATCCGGGGCGCACTCCGGCCCGGCTCGGCATCGAGACGGTCGACGATCCCTGGGGACCGGACGGCGCCGAGGCGATCGCCCGGCTGGCGAACGAGCCGGGCGAGCTGCTGCTGCTTGGCACCGGGCTCACCATGGTCGACGTCGCGCTGTCGCTCGACGATGCGGGCTTTCAGGGGCGGATGATCGCCGTGTCGCGCCGCGGCCTGGTGCCGCGCGCGCACGAAGAGCCTTCCTCGCCTGCGCTCGAGATTCCGCCGCCCGCCGGGCTCCTGGCGTTGATGCGGCACGTGCGAAGCCTGGGGCCCTGGCGGGCGGGAGTCGATTCGCTGCGGCCGCACTCGATCGCCTTGTGGCGGGGCTTCACGGCGGCGGAGCGGAGCCGGTTCCTGCGCCACGCCCGTCCGTGGTGGGACGTCCACCGCCACCGCATCGCCCCGCCGGTCGCGGCGAGGATCGCGGCGCTGCGCGAGGCGGGGCGGCTCGAGGTGCTGGCCGGGCGGGTTCGGCAGGAAGGCGATTGGGTGACGGTCTCGCTGCGCGGCGGCGGCGAGGTGCGGCGGCGCTTCGCCGCGGCGATCAATTGCACCGGCCCGGAAGGGGCGGTCGCGCGGGTCGAGGATCCCCTGGTCCGGCAGCTGCTGGCCAGCGGCCGGGCGCGGCCCGACCCGCTCGGAGCGGGGCTCGACGTCGACGAGCGCTCGCACCTGATCGGCGCGAACGGACTGCCCGCGCCGCGGCTGTTCGCGGTCGGGCCGCCGACGCGCGGCGCTTTCTGGGAGATCGTCGCCGTGCCCGACATCCGCAACCAGGTGCGGGATGTCGCGGCCCGTATCGCCTTACTG
>JAXDPA010000109.1:0-3553 GCA_034668685.1 Sphingomonadales bacterium
CCCTCCTTCACATTGGGCTCCACGACGTAGCGGCTGTCGCCCATCCGCCGGTGGCGCTCGCTCCTCTCCTCCAGCTTCTCGGCGATATAGGCCCGGGCGCTCCCGGCCAGCACGTCGCGGCGGAAGCGCGCCTGGACCTCGTCGAACAAGGCCGTCTCGCCCC
This sequence comes from Sphingomonadales bacterium, assembly GCA_034668685.1. Taxonomy (GTDB): domain Bacteria; phylum Pseudomonadota; class Alphaproteobacteria; order Sphingomonadales; family Sphingomonadaceae; genus Allosphingosinicella. The sequence continues at coordinate 164 of JAXDPA010000109.1, forward strand.
ACACGTATCGCGCCTCGAGCACCGCCGTGCGTACCGTCTGGTCGGCGGCGGCGACCGCGATCAGCTCGTCGACCGAGCGGACCGAATGGCCGACCTTCAGCCCGAGGTCCCAGAGCAGATAGAGCGCCGCCTCGACCACCTGCTCGCCCCAGGCGGTCGGCTTCCAGGGAGTCACGAAAGCGAGATCGACGTCCGAATGGAGCGCCATCTCGCCGCGTCCGTATCCGCCGACCGCCATCAGCAGCAGCCGCTCGCCGGCGGTCGGGTTGGGATTGGGGAACAGCCGCTCGACGACGAAATCATAGACGAGGCGGACAATCTGGTCGGTGAGGTAGGCGTAGCCCGCCGCGGCCTCGCTGCCCTGCCAGGGCTTGGCTTCGAAGCGGCGAGCGATCTCGGCGCGGCCGGCGGCGAGGGCGGCCTTGAGCCGCTTCGCCGCATTCTTGCGGTCGGCGCTCCGAAGCGCGTCGGCGAGGGCGCGGCGGTCGACGATCGCGCGCTTGCTCGGGACGGCGGCGAAGCGCGACGACATCAGCCGTCCCCGGCGGACAGCTGCTTCAGTCGGTAGACGAGCTCCAGCGCCTCGCGAGGCGACAGGGCGTCCGCCTCCACTTCGGCGAGCGCGGCATGGAGTGGGTCGCCGGCCGCCGCCGCTTCCTCGGCCGCGGCGGCGGCGAAGAGCGGGAGATCGTCGAGCCCCGCGGCGATTCCGCCGGTCGCGGCGCGGCCTTCCTCCAGCCTTGCGAGGACGGATTTCGCCCGGCTCAACACCGGTCCGGGAAGGCCGGCGAGCTTGGCGACGGCGAGACCGTAGCTGCGGTCGGCCGGTCCCTTCGCCACTTCGTGGAGAAGGACGAGGTCGCCCCTCCATTCACGCGCCCGCACGTGATGGAGCGAGAGGGCGTCGAGCCGCTCGGCGAGCCGGGTCAGCTCGTGATAATGGGTCGCGAACAGGCAGCGGCAGCGGTTCGTGTCGTGGATCGCCTCGACCACCGCCCAGGCGATGGCGAGGCCGTCATAGGTCGAGGTACCGCGGCCGACCTCGTCGAGGATGACGAAGCTGCGTTCCGTCGCCTGGGAGAGGATGGCGGCGGTCTCGACCATCTCGACCATGAAGGTCGAGCGGCCGCGGGCGAGATTGTCGGACGCGCCGACGCGGCTGAACAGCCGGTCGACGAGACCGAGCTTCGCCCGGGCCGCGGGGACGAAGGCGCCGGCCTGGGCGAGGACGGCGATCAGGGCGTTCTGGCGGAGGAAGGTGGACTTGCCGCCCATGTTGGGGCCGGTCACCAGCCACAGCCTTTCCTCCTCGGAAAGCGCGCAATCGTTGGCGACGAAGCGGGCGCCGGAGGCGCGCAGCGCGTCCTCGACCACCGGATGGCGGCCCCCCTCGACCTCGAAGCAAATATGGCCGGCGAACGACGGGCGGGTCCAGCCGCCCTCCGCCGCCCGCTCGGCCAAACCGGCGGCGATGTCGAGTCGGGCCAGCGCGTCCGCCGCCTCGGCGATCGGCTCGGCGCGGGCGAGCGCGGCGGCGGTCAGCTCCTCGAGATGGGCGGCCTCGGCGGCGAGGGCGTGGTTGCCCGCCTGGGTGACCTGGAGGGCCTGCTCGTGGAGGTCGGGCGCGTTGAATCGGACGACTCCGGCGAGGGTCTGGCGGTGGGTGAAGCCGCTCTCCGCCGCCATCAGCCTGTCGGCATTCTTCGCCGGCACCTCGATATGGTAGCCGAGCACATTGTTGTGGCGGATCTTGAGGGTCGCGATCCCGGTCTGCTGCCGGTAGCGGGCCTCGAGCGCGGCGATGGCCCGCCGTCCCTCACCGCCGGCGGTGCGCAGAGCGTCGAGGGCCGCGTCGTAGCCCTCGGCGATGTAGCCGCCCTGGCTCGACTCGATCGGGGGCGAGGGGACGAGGGCTCGCGACAGCAGGTCGGTGAGCTCGCCGTGGCCGGTCAGCGCCGGCAGCAAGGCGGCGAGCAGCGACGGCGGGTCCGGCAGGCCGGCGAGGCGGGCGTGGAGCCGCCGCGCTTCGTTGAGCCCGTCGCGCAATTGGGCGAGGTCGCGCGGGCCGCCGCGGCCGGAGACGAGGCGGCCGAGCGCCCGGCCGATGTCGGGAAGCGCCTTGAGCTGGCGGCGAAGCCCCTCGCGAAGCCCCGAATCGCCCTCGAACAGAGCGACGAGGTCGAGCCTTGCCTCGATCGCCGAGCGATCGAGCAGCGGCGCGCCCAGATCCGCGGCGAGGAGGCGGGCGCCGGCGCCGGTCACCGTCCGGTCGATGGCGGCGAGCAGGGTGCCCGAGCGGGTGCCGGTGGCGCTCTGGGTCAGCTCGAGGCTCTCCCGGGTCGCCGCGTCGATCATCATATGGTCGCCCGAGGCGCGGAGCACCGGCGGCCGCAGGAACGGCACCGATTCGCGCGCCACCTCGTCGAGATAGGCGAGCAGCCCGCCGGCGGCGCAGAGGGCGGCGCGATCGAAGGCGCCGAATCCGTCCAGCGTCGCGACCTCGAACCTGTCCTTCAGGCGGCGCTCGGCGGCGACACTGTCGAACCCGGCCCGGCGCTCGGTGATCGCGGCGCCCGCGATCGGCTCCGAAGTCACGACCTCCGCCGCGGCGAGTCGGGCGAGCTCGGCGTCGAGCGCGTGCGGCGGGACCGAGCCGAGCTCGAAGCGGCCCGTGGAGACGTCGGCCGCGGCGAGGCCGTAACGCTCGCCGACCCGGGCCACCGCCGCCAGCCAGTTCGCGCTGCGCGAATCGAGCAGGGCCTCCTCGGTCAGCGTGCCCGCCGTCACCACCCGAACGATGGCGCGGTTGACCACCGCCTTGTGTCCGCGCTTCCTCGCCTCGGCGGGGCTCTCGACCTGCTCGGCGATGGCGACCCGGAAGCCGCCCCGGATCAGGCGGGCCAGGTAGGTCTCCGCCGCGTGGATGGGCACGCCGCACATCGGGATCGGCTCGCCCTCATGCTCGCCCCGGGCGGTGAGCGCGATGTCGAGGCAGGCCGCCGCGGCCTTGGCGTCGTCGAAGAAAAGCTCGAAGAAATCGCCCATCCGGTAGAAGAGCAGGCAGCCCTCGGCCTCCGCCTTGAGCGCGAGATATTGCGCCATCATCGGGGTCGGCGCCCCGCCGCTCTTCGCCTGAGTGGCCATGGCCCGGAGGTTAGAGCCTAAGCGCGCCGGGGGGAACGCCAAAGGTGGAGACCTGTTGCCCCGCCCGGCCGTTGCGGCCTAAGCCCGCAAAAAAAGAGGAAGGCCTGGGATGAGCGAAGGCAGCAACGTCACATTCTCGGAGCAGGAGGCGCTCGACTTCCACTCGGAAGGGCGGCCGGGCAAGCTGGAGATCATCGCCTCCAAGCCGATGGCGACGCAGCGGGATCTCAGCCTGGCTTACTCGCC
>JAXDPA010000110.1:0-44387 GCA_034668685.1 Sphingomonadales bacterium
GTGGAGTAAGCGATGGTTTCCCATTCCGGACTGATCACGGTGATGCAGAAGGCGGCGCGCAAGGCGGCGCCGCGGCTCCGGCGCGACTTCAACGAGGTCGAGCAGCTGCAGGTCAGCCGCAAGGGCCCGGCCGATTTCGTCTCGATGGCCGACCGACAGGCCGAGCAGACGATCGTCGAGGAGCTTCGCCATGCCCGGCCCGACTGGCGGCTGACGCTCGAGGAAGGCGGCAGCATCGAGGGCGATCCGGACAAGCCGCGCTTCATCGTCGATCCGCTCGACGGAACCACCAACTTCCTCCACGGCCTTCCCCATTTCGCCATCTCGATCGCCGTCGAGGACCCGCGCGGGCCGCAGGGCAAGGCCGAGATCACCCAGGCCCTGGTCTACCAGCCGCTCACCGACGAAAGCTTCTGGGCCGAGAAGGGGCGGGGGGCCTGGCTCAACGAGCGGCGCCTTCGCGTGTCGGCGCGCCGCACCCTCGACGAGGCGCTGATCGCGACCGGGATCCCGTTCATGGGACACGGCCAAATGGACAGGTTCGAGAAGATCCTGGCGGCGGTGGCGCCGGAAGTGTCCGGTATCCGCCGCTTCGGCTCGGCCGCGCTCGACCTCGCCTGGGTGGCGGCCGGCCGCTTCGACGGCTTCTGGGAGGAGGACCTCCAATATTGGGACGTCGCCGCCGGACTGCTGCTGGTCCGGGAAGCGGGCGGCTTCGTCAGCGACTTCCGCGGCGCCGAGGCGGGCCTCGTCAAGGGCCAGGTCATCGCCGCCAATGCCGACCTCCATTCCAAGCTGCATCGCCTGGTCGCGAACGCGCTGCGGGGCTAGCTTTCCTCCCCTGCATTTGCAGGGGAGGGGGACCGTCCGAAGGACGGTGGAGGGGCCCCTCCACCGCGCTGCGCGCGGTCCCCCTCCCCTCGAAATCGAGGGGAGGATTTTTCTACTTCCGAATCCCGATATGCTGCTCGAACTTGCCGAGGATGGTCCCCCAGAATTCGATATTGTCGATGAACAGGAGGGGCGAGAGGCCGCCGTCGTCGAGATCCACGTCCATTTCGAGGATCGGGTCGTTCTCCTTGTCGAGGTAGGCGCGGCCGAAGCGCTCGCTTCGGTTCCATTCGTTGATCGTCTCGAGCCCCGGGCTGGTGTTGAGGTCGTAGCCCGAGTGGAACTGGACCGTCGCGCAGCCCGTGTGGTTGGTGCAGTTGTAGAAGAAGATCTGGAAGCTGGTCCCGCCCACCGCGCTGGTCACCATCGGGTCGCCGACCTTGTCGACGCCGAGCTTTGCGGAATAGCCGCCGCCCACCAGCGCCCGGACGACGGTCGAAGGGTCCTGCGCGTGGACCAGGTAGCTGGCTGCGGCCGCCGCCGGGCGGCCGACCGGGCCGGCGCGATGGGCGGGGGCGACGCCGTGGGCCGGTGCGCCCCGGTGAGCGGGCACCGCCCGGCGGGCGGGCGCGGCCCAGCCCGCGACGGGCAGGGCGAAGCTGGCGGCAAGGAGGGCCAAAGCGGCCCGTTTCGTCTTCGAGATCATCGTTCATCCCCCTCCGTTCGGCACCGTAACGATGCCGACGGCGAACCCCGCCGTCAACGTTTCTGGGTGGTTGCGGCGGGGCGGACGCTGGCCTAGAAGCCGCGCAACTCATCGCCCCCGGAGAGTCCCCAATGGCGTCCGTCGCCGCCGGTTACCTGCCCATCCTCCTGTTCCTCGCCGTGGCCCTGTCGATGTCGCTGTCCTTCGTCGTCCTGCCGATGACCGTCGCCAAGCTGACCGGCGCGTCCAACCCCTATCCCGACAAGCTTGCCGAATATGAATGCGGCTTTCCGGCGTTCGAGGACAGCCGCGCCCAGTTCGACGTGCGCTTCTACCTGGTCTCGATCCTGTTCGTCGTCTTCGACCTCGAGGCGGCCTTCCTGTTCCCGTGGGCGGTGTCGCTCGGCAAGATCGGCCTCGTCGGCTGGGCCGCGATGATGCTGTTCCTGGTCGAGCTCGTCCTGGGCTTCGTCTACGCCTGGAAGAAGGGCGCGCTCGAATGGGAGTGATCCTCGATCCCCGGCACGAGAACGAGCGGCCCTCGGACCTGCAGCCGCCCGACCCGCGCTTCTTCGGCGAGCTGCAGAGCGAGGTCGCCGACAAGGGCTTCCTCGTCACCTCGACGGAGGACCTGTTCCAGTGGGCCCGGACCGGCAGCCTGTGGTGGATGACCTTCGGCCTCGCCTGCTGCGCGGTCGAGATGATTCATGTCAACATGCCGCGCTACGACCTTGAAAGATTTGGAGTCGCGCCCCGGGCCAGCCCGCGCCAGTCGGACGTCATGATCGTCGCGGGCACGCTCTGCAACAAGATGGCGCCGGCCTTGCGTCGGGTCTACGACCAGATGTCGGAGCCGCGCTACGTCATCTCGATGGGCAGCTGCGCCAATGGCGGCGGCTATTACCATTACAGCTATTCCGTGGTGCGCGGCTGCGACCGGATCGTTCCGGTCGACATCTACGTGCCCGGTTGCCCGCCGACTGCCGAGGCTTTGCTCTACGGCGCCATGCAGCTGCAGCGGAAGATCCGCCGCGTCGGCACGATCGAGCGCTGACATGGGTTCGGTCAAGCGACATCCGTTCGCCCCGAGCGAAGTCGAGGGGCCAAGCCGAGCGGAGCCGAGGCCGGTTTCTCGGCTGCGCTCGAAGGGGCGTCTCGACTTCGCTCGACACGGACGGATGGAGTTTCGGGCGTGAACAATTCCGCTCCCCGAATCGCGCCGCGCGAAGGGCTGCTCGACGAGGTCGCAGCCGCGCTCGGCAAGGCCTTGCTCGAGGCGAAGGAGGCGGTCGGCGAGGTGACCCTGACGGTTCGGCGCGAGACCATCGTCGAGGTCTGCCGGACTCTGCGCGACCGCTTCGAATACCAGCAGCTGATGGAGATCGCCGGCGTCGATTATCCCGAGCGGCCGGAGCGATTCGAGGTCGACTATCACCTCCTCTCGGTGACCCGCAACCACCGCATCAGGGTCAAGCTCTCGACCGACGAGGACACGCCCGTCCCCTCGGTCACCTCGGTCTGGCCGGTAGCGGGCTGGCTCGAGCGCGAGGTGTTCGACCTCTACGGCGTCGTGTTCGACGGCAATGACGATTTGCGCCGGATCCTCACCGACTACGGCTTCCGCGGCCACCCGTTCCGCAGGGACTTCCCGCTGACCGGCTATGTCGAGCTGCGTTATTCCGAGGAGCAGAAGAGGGTGGTCTACGAGCCGGTGCGGCTGCCGCAGGACTTCCGCACCTTCGATTTCCTCAGCCCCTGGGAGGGCGCCCAATATATCCTCCCCGGCGACGAGAAGGCCTCGCCCGAAGCCCCGGGCGCGCCGACGCCCCTGAAGGCCGACGAGGTGAAGAAGTGAGCCTCGACACGCCGACCGTGGGCACGCCCGACGAAGTCGCGCAGACCGGCGCGACCCAGTCGAAGATCGCCAATTACACGATCAATTTTGGGCCTCAGCACCCCGCCGCGCACGGCGTCCTCCGTCTCGTGCTCGAGCTCGACGGCGAGATCGTGGAGCGGGTCGACCCGCATGTCGGACTGCTCCACCGCGGCACCGAGAAGCTTTGCGAATACAAGACCTACATCCAGTCGATCCCCTATATGGACCGGCTCGATTACGTCTCGCCGATGTGCATGGAGCACAGCTACGTGCTCGCCATCGAGAAATTGCTCGACATCGAGGTGCCGGACCGGGCGCGCTGGCTCAGGACCTTCTTCGCCGAGCTGACCCGGATCTCGAACCACCTGCTCAACATCGGCAGCCACATCATGGACGTCGGGGCGATGACTCCGAACCTTTGGCTGTTCGAGCCGCGCGAAGACATCATGAACTTCTACGAGCGGGCGTCCGGTGCCAGGATGCACGCCAATTACTTCCGCCCCGGCGGAGTGCACCAAGACGTTCCGCAGGCCCTGCTCGACGATATCGGCGAGTGGATGGTGACCAAGCTCCACCGCCTGTTCGAGGATTCGATCAGCCTGGTCGCCGACAACCGCATCTTCAAGCAGCGCAACGTCGACATCAGCGTCGTCAACAAGGCGGACGCGCTGGCCTGGGGCTTCTCCGGGCCGATGATCCGGGCCGCCGGAATCCCCTGGGACATCCGCAAGGCGCAGCCCTACGACATGTACCACGAAGTCGATTTCGACGTTCCGGTGGGAACCAGGGGCGATTGCTACGACCGGATGATGGTCAGGGTCGAGGAGGTCCGCCAGTCGGTGCGGATCATGCGCCAGTGCCTCGACAAGATGCCGCAAGGGCCGATCGCCAGCCTCGACCGCAAGGTGGTGCCGCCCAAGCGCGCCGAGATGAAGCAGTCGATGGAAGCCCTCATCCATCACTTCAAGCTCTATACCGAGGGCTTCCACGTGCCGGCCGGCGAGGTCTATGTCGCGACCGAGAGCCCGAAGGGCGAGTTCGGGATCTATCTGGTCGCCGACGGCACCAACAAGCCCTACCGGGTCAAGATCCGCCCGACCGGCTTCTCGCACCTCCAGGCGATGGACTTCATGTCGCGCGGCCACATGCTGGCCGACGTCACCGCCATCCTCGGCTCGCTCGACATCGTCTTCGGGGAGATCGACCGGTGAGCCTGTTTCGCGGCGCCCTGGCGGTGTTTCTCGCGTTCCTCGTCAGCTATCTGATGTCGCTCTTCCTGTTGCGCGGGATGGGCAGCGAGAATGCCGGAGGCTTTGCCCTGTGGACCGCGCTCGCTTCGGCCGGCAGCACGATCGTCGTCTCCCTGGTCGCCCTTGGAATTCAATTCGTCCTGCGGCTTCGGAGACCTGGCAACGCCGCGGCCAGGGCGGTTGAACTTCTGCCTGAAGTGAAGCCCACCGCCCTCGCCGCGGGGGCCGGGATCGCCCTGCTGCTCGGCATCACGATTCCGCTTTACGCCGAGTTTTACGAGCCCCGCGACTATCTCTGGGACGCATTCCTCGCGCTGTTCCTTGTCGGCGTGGCGATAGCCACCCTGCGCCTCGCCCGCTTCTTCGCGAGCCACGCCGGCGAGCTCGGCGAGGCGCGGTTCGACACAAGCAACGAGGGGGACGCGCGTGGCTGACCTCCTGCCCAATTCGATCCCGGATCTCGACGAGGTGCGCGCCCGCTGGGGCGGATTCGCCTGGACCAAAGAGAATGCGGCGACGGCAAAGACGATCGTCGGCCGCTATCCGCCAGGCCGGCAGCACAGCGCCATCATCCCGCTGCTCGACCTCGCCCAGCGGCAGGTGGGGGCGGAGACGCAGACGCAGGGCTGGCTGCCGATTCCGGTGATCGAATTTGTCGCCGGTCAGCTCGATATGCCCTACATCCGCGCCTACGAGGTCGCGACCTTCTACACGATGTTCAACCTGACCCCCGTGGGCCGCTACCACGTCCAGGTGTGCGGAACGACGCCGTGCTGGCTGCGGGGCTCGGACGAGGTGTTCCGCGCCTGCCACGCCAAGGGGCTGAGGAAGGGCGGAACGACGCCGGACGGGCTGTTCACCCTGACCGAGGTCGAATGCCTCGGCGCCTGCGCCAACGCGCCGATGGCCCAGATCAACGACGACAATTACGAGGACCTCACCTTCGAGACGACGACGGCCGTCCTCGAGGCGCTGGCGCGCGGCGAGATGCCAAGGCCCGGCCCGCAGATCGACCGCCAGACCAGCGCTCCGGAGGGGGGAGTCACCACCCTGCCGGAGATGGTCCGCGAAAATCACGATTATCGCCCGCTCTGGGGCCGGAAGCAGGAGGCGCAGGCATGAAGGACCTCGGCTCCCTCGCCGTCGCGATCCTCGTCGGCATCGTCGTCCTGTGGCTGCTGGTGAAGCTGGTCTTCTTCACCTTCAAGCTGATCGGGCTCGCCATCGCCGTCGCGGTGATCGCCGCCGTCTTCTTCGGGGTCCGCAAGCTGATCGAGGGTCCGCGCTGATGCTCGACGACAAGGACCGCATCTTCACCAACGTCTACGGCTACCAGGATTGGGGCCTGAAGGCGGCGCAGGCGCGCGGCGACTGGGACGACACCGCCGCCCTGATGGCGCGCGGCCAGGATTCGATCATCGACGAGATCAAGGCGTCGGGCCTTCGCGGCCGCGGCGGCGCCGGCTTCCCGACCGGGCTCAAGTGGAGCTTCATGCCCAAGGAGCCCAAGCCCGGAAAGCCCAACTTCCTGGTCATCAACGCCGACGAATCCGAGCCGGGCTCGTGCAAGGACCGCGAGATCATCCGCCACGATCCGCACAAGCTGGTCGAGGGCGCCCTGATCGCCGGCTTCGCGATGCGCGCCCGGGCGGCCTACATCTACATCCGCGGCGAGTTCATCCGCGAGGCGGAGACCCTCTTCGCCGCGGTGCAGCAGGCCTATGATGCCGGGCTGCTCGGCAAGAACGCCGCCAAATCGGGCTACGATTTCGACCTGTTCGTCCACCGCGGCGCCGGCGCCTACATTTGCGGCGAAGAGACCGCGATGCTCGAAAGCCTCGAGGGCAAGAAGGGCATGCCGCGCCTGAAGCCGCCCTTCCCGGCGGGGGCCGGCCTCTACGGCTGCCCGACCACGGTCAACAACGTCGAATCGATCGCGGTCGTGCCGACCATCCTTCGCCGCGGCGCCGCTTGGTTCGCCGGCTTCGGCCGCCCGAAGAACGAGGGCACGAAGCTGTTCCAGATCTCGGGCCACGTGAACAAGCCCTGCGTCGTCGAGGAGGCGATGTCGGTGCCGTTCCGCGAGCTGATCGACCGGCACGCCGGCGGGATCCGGGGCGGCTGGGACAATCTCCTCGCCGTCATCCCGGGCGGCTCGTCGGTGCCGCTCGTCCCCGCCGCCGAGATCATGGACGCGCCGATGGATTTCGACGGCCTGAAGGACCTCGGCTCGGGCCTCGGCACCGCCGCCGTCATCGTCATGGACAAGTCGACCGACGTGGTGAAGGCGATCGCCCGCATCTCCTATTTCTACAAGCATGAGAGCTGCGGCCAGTGCACCCCCTGCCGCGAGGGAACCGGCTGGATGTGGCGGGTGATGGAGCGCCTCGTCGAAGGCAATGCGGACGTCGAAGAGATCGACATGCTTTGGGACGTCACCAAGCAGGTCGAGGGACATACCATCTGCGCCCTGGGCGACGCCGCCGCCTGGCCGATCCAGGGCCTCATCCGCCACTTCCGCCCCGAACTGGAGCGCCGAATCCGCGACCATGCGGACCGGACGCTGGAGGCGGCGGAATGACCCGACGTTCGAGCGTCGTTCGGTCGGCGAGGCTGCCGCTCCTCTTGCTTGCGCCTTTGTTTCCGCTGACCCTGGCCGCCGCGCCGCCTGCGTCCGGGCCCGCGCCGGCGACGCACGTTCCGCTCGGCTCGCGTCTGCCGGTTCCGGACTGGGACGAACCCGAGACCGCCGATCAGGCGAAGGCCAACGAGGTCCTCAAGACGTTCGCCGACTGTGTCGTGAAGACCAAGCCTTCGCAGGCCTATGCGCTGCTCATGACTCCGCCGGATTCGCCGCAACAGACCCGCGCGGTCTCGGCGATCGTCGGCAAGTACAACTCCTGCCTCAAATATGAAGGTCAGATGGAGCTCAGCCCCATCCTGTTCCGGGGCGCCATCGCCGAATCGCTGTGGCGGGCGACCTCGGCCGGGCGGACGCTCGTGCCGGCCGAGGCGAGCCCTCCCGACTCTGAGCGGTTCGAGGCGGCGCTCCGGGCGGGGAGCCCCACTGTGGCCCGATCCTCCGAATGGCCGGCGCTGCTGCTGGGTCGCTGGATGGCATTCTGCGCCGTCCGGGCCGACCCGGCCGCCGTCGACCGCCTGCTGTGGACCGGCCTCGGGACGGCGGAGGAGCTTGCGGCCCTGAACGCGCTCCGTCCGGCGCTGGCCGCCTGCCTGACCCGGAACCAGACCATCCAGACCAACCGGATCACGACGCGGGCGCTCCTCGCCGACGCGCTCTACCAAAGGCAGCCCCCTCCCGCCCAGGCGCCGAACGAGAGGACCAGGCGATGAGGCGGGCGGCGATCCTGCTCATTTCGACGCTCGCCGCAGCGGCGGCAGCGCGGTCGCCGTCCGGCATCGGCGTCAACGGCACGGACGCGATGCGTTCGGCTTATTCGGGCCCGAAGACCTTGCCGCGGATCTACCAGCTCGGCCGCTGCATCGCCGAGCGCGCCGCGACCGCGTCGGAGAAGCTGCTCGCCTCCATCCCGGAATCGCGCGGTGAAGCCGGCATCGTCTACGGACCGATCGGCGGCCGGCTGGCGCAATGCGCCGGCAGCGGCGTCGAGGTCACCAACGCGCTGCTGCGCGGCGCCATCGCCCAGGCGCTCTACGATCGGCGTTATGCCGGGATCGCTCCGCCGCCGGCCCCGATCGCCGTGCCGCCGATCGACTGGAGCGGCAACAACCCCGCCGCGGCGAGCCTCGCCCCGGTCTACGATCTCGGGCGCTGCGCGGTGGCGACCGATCCGCCGGCGGTGCGCCGTCTCGCGGCCACCCAGCCGTCGTCGGCGGCGGAGGGCGCCGTCCTCGGCGAGCTCATGCCGAAGCTGAAGCCCTGCCTGGACCGGGGAATCACCTTCACAACCAATCGGGAGACGCTTCGCGCGATCCTCGTCGAATCTCTCTACAAATGGTCCCTCGCCCAGCGCCCCGGCACCGCGCTGGCCGGCGCGGCCGGCAGGCGGAACTGAACATGCCCAAGGTCAAGGTCGACGGAGTCGAGATCGAGGTGCCGCAGGGCGCGACCGTCCTTCAGGCCTGCGAGATGGCGGGCAAGGAGATTCCGCGTTTCTGCTATCACGAGCGGCTGTCGATCGCCGGCAATTGCCGGATGTGCCTCGTCGAGGTGAAGCCGGGGCCGCCCAAGCCGCAGGCCTCGTGCGCGCTGCCGGCGGCCGACGGGCAGGAAATCTCGACCATGACGCCGCTGGTCAAGAAGGCGCGCGAGGGGGTGATGGAGTTCCTGCTCATCAACCATCCGCTCGACTGCCCGATCTGCGACCAGGGCGGCGAATGCGACCTCCAGGACCAGGCCATCGCCTACGGTCGCGGCAACAGCCGCTTCGCCGAGAACAAGCGCGCGGTGACCGAGAAATATATGGGCCCGGTCGTCAAGACGATCATGACCCGCTGCATCCAGTGCACCCGCTGCGTCCGCTTTGCCGAGGAGGTGGCGGGCGTCGAGGAGATCGGAGCGATCGGCCGCGGCGAGAACATGCAGATCACCTCCTATCTCGAAGGGGCGGTGACCTCGGAGCTTTCGGGCAACGTCGTCGATCTCTGCCCGGTCGGGGCTCTGGTCTCCAAGCCGTACAGCTTCGAGGCGCGGCCCTGGGAGCTGAGGAAGGTCCCGGCGATCGACGTGATGGACGCGGTCGGCACCAACATCCGCCTCGACCACCGCTTCCGCGAGGTGATGCGGGCGCTTCCCCGGATCAACGACGACGTCAACGAGGAATGGGCCAGCGACAAGACCCGCCATTGCGTCGACGGTCTGGTGCGCAACCGGCTCGACCGGCCGTGGGTGCGCCGGGGCGGCAAGCTCCAGCCGGCGACCTGGCAGGAGGCCTTCGCCGCGATCGCCGAGCGGCTGCGCGGCGCCTCCGGTGATGAGGTCGCGGCCCTGGCCGGCGACCTGCAGGATGCCGAGTCGGCCTATGCGCTGAAGAAGCTGGTCAATGCGCTGGGCTCGAGCCTCACCGAATGCCGCGTCGACGGCGCCCGTTTCGACGTCTCGCACCCGCGCGCCTACCGTTTCAACGCGACCGTTGCCGGGATCGAGACGGCGCCGGCAATCCTCCTCGTCGGGACCAACCCGCGCTGGGAGGCGAGCCTTGTCAACACCCGGATCCGCAAGGCGGTGAAGGCGGGGGCCAAGGTGTTCCGGATCGGCCCGCCGGTCGACCTCACCTATCCCGTGCACGAGCTGGGCGCCGATTTGTCGCTGCTCGCCAAGCTGCCGGGCGAGGTGACCGAGGCCTTCGCCGGCAAGGAAGGCGCGGCGGTGATCGTCGGAATGGGTGCGTTGGTCCAGGAAGGCGCCTATGCGGCCGCCCGTGCCGCCGCCGCCGCGCTCGGGGCGAGCTTCAACCTGCTCCATACCGCCGCGAGCCGGGTCGGAGCGGTCGGCTTGGGCTTCACGACCGACGGGGGCGTCGAGGCGATCCGGGCGAGGGCGGGGGCGCTCAAGGCCCTGTTCCTGCTCGGCGTCGATGAGACCGACACCTCGGCCTTCTCCGACACTTTCACGATCTACATCGGCACGCACGGCGATCGCGGCGTACGCCACGCTGACGTCATCCTGCCCGGCGCGGCCTGGTCCGAGAAGCACGGCACCTACGTCAATCTCGAGGGGCGGGTGCAGACTTCCGAATTCGCCGTCCATCCGCCCGGTGAGGCGCGCGAGGACTGGACGATCTTCCGGGCGCTGTCGGAGGTGATCGGCAAGCCTTTGCCGTTCGACGATCTCGCGCAGCTGCGCGCCGCGATGGCGGCCGAAATTCCGCATTTCGGCACGCCTGGTCTTTCCGATCCCGGCGCGCTGCCGGCCTTCACAGGCAAGGCACCCAAGGTGTCCGGCGAGATCGTCTATCCGATCGAGGATTTCTATTTGACCAACCCGATCGCCCGCGCCTCCCCGACCCTGCAGCGCTGCTCGGCCGAGATCCTCCACGGCCAGGTCTTCGAGGAGGCCGCGGAATGACCGCATGGTTCCAATCGACCTGGCTCGGCTACGGCTTCGGCTGGTTCCTGGCGACAGCCATCCTCATCCTGATGATCGCGCTGCCGCTGATGCTGGCGGTCGCGATGATCATCTATGCCGACCGCAAGATCTGGGCGGCGATGGCGCTTCGGCGCGGCCCCAACGTGGTCGGCCCGTTCGGCCTGCTGCAGAGCTTCGCCGACGGCCTCAAGGTCTTCCTCAAGGAGACGATCATCCCGTCCGGGGCCAATCGCGGCCTGTTCATCATCGCTCCGATCCTCACCTTCACGGTGGCCCTGATCGGCTGGGCGGTGGTTCCGTTCGGGCCCGGCCCGGGCGGGTCGATGATGGTGCTCGCCAACATCAATGTCGGCCTGCTCTACCTGCTCGCGGTCTCCTCGCTCGGAGTTTACGGCGTGATCATCGCCGGCTGGGCGTCCAACTCGAAATATCCCTTCTACTCCGCGCTCCGGGCGGCGGCGCAGATGGTCAGCTACGAGGTCTCGGTCGGCTTCGTCCTCATCACGGTCGTGCTGTGGGCGGGGACCTTCAACCTCTCCGGGATCATCGAGGCGCAGCGCCACCACGTCTGGATTCTCAACGGCTTCGCCTTCAATCCGCTCCTATTCCCGATGTCGATCATCTTCCTGATCTCGGCGATGGCGGAGACCGCGCGCGCGCCGTTCGACCTGACCGAGGCCGAGAGCGAGCTCGTCGCCGGCTACCAGACCGAATACAGCTCGATGAGCTTCGCGCTCTTCTGGCTCGGCGAGTACGGCAACGTCCTCCTGATGTGCGGCATGACCGCGGTGCTGTTCTGGGGCGGCTGGCTGCCGCCGATCGACTGGGCGCCGCTCTATTACGTTCCCGGCATCCTCTGGTTCTTCGCCAAGATTTTCTTCTTCTTCTTCGTGTTCAGCTGGGTGAAGGCCACCGTGCCGCGCTTTCGCTATGACCAGCTGATGCGCCTCGGCTGGAAGATCTTCCTGCCCATCTCGCTGATCTGGGTCTTCCTGGTCTCGGGCTATCTCGAGATCGTCCGTTTCGGAGCCCTTGGATGATCGCGGCTTTGCTCCTCCTTGCCGCCGAGGCGGCGCCGCCGCCGCAGGGCTTCGACTGCAGGCTCGCCACTCCGAGCGGCGATGCCGTGGCGTTCGTCCTTCAGACCAAGGTCGGCGACGGTGCCGCCGCCGCCTTTCTCGTTCCCAGCGCCGGGTCGGTGTGGCCGTCGGGGCCGCTCGCCGGCGGCGGCGGCGCGGCGATGAAGAAGGAAGGGCTCGAGGGGGCCTTCTACTTCGGCGGCTTCAAGACGGGCATTTCCCTCAAGATCAACGGCGACAAGGCGCTTGCCTACTCGGCCGCCAGCAAGGCGCCGCGCGCCTACGGATTTTGCCGGGCCCTGCCCGCCGGGGAGCAGCCTCCGAGGCCCGGCATGGTCGCCGTCGATCCCGAGGCCGGCATTCCTGCGTTCGACAGCGCCGGCTGGGTCGCGAGCGATTGCGCGCTGCTGACCCGCTCGGGTCGGCGCGGGAGAATTGGCTACAGCCTCGTCGACGGGGGCGCCCGCGTCGAGATCAAGAGCGAGGGCGGCGGCTTCTTCGCCGAGCCCCGAATGCTGGTCAGCCGGACCCAGGGATCCGGGAACCAGCCGACCCGCTTCGGCAGCGGCGCCGGGCCTGAAGGGACCGAGCGGCTTGTGGTCGATCCGAAGACTCGCGAAGCCGTCCAGCTGATCGACTTCGCGCAAGTCGGAACCCCGCCCAACCCCGCCGAGGGCGCCGTCGCCATCTGCGGGCATGCAGGCATCGTCAGAAGGCCGGTAATGCAATGATCGCCCACTGGATCAAGAGCTTCACCCTCTGGGAGATCGTCAAGGCGCACTGGCTGACCTTGAAATACTTCTTCAAGCCCAAGGCGACGATCAACTATCCGTTCGAGAAGAACCCGCTCTCGCCCCGCTTCCGCGGCGAGCATGCGCTTCGCCGCTATCCGAACGGCGAGGAGCGCTGCATCGCCTGCAAATTGTGCGAGGCGGTCTGCCCGGCGCTCGCCATCACCATCGAGGCGGAGCCGCGCGAGGACGGCAGCCGCCGCACCACCCGCTACGACATCGACATGGTGAAGTGCATCTATTGCGGCCTCTGCCAGGAAGCGTGTCCCGTCGACGCGATCGTCGAGGGGCCGAACTTCGAATATGCCACCGAGACCCGCGAGGAATTGCTCTACGACAAGGCGAAGCTGCTCGACAACGGCGACAAATGGGAGCGCGCTCTGGCCGCCAACCTTGCCGCCGATGCGCCGTACCGGTAGGCGCGGGGCCAGATTCGCATGCCTTCTATGAACCCCCTTCACGTCGCCCCAGCGAAGGCTGGGGCCCATGCTGCAAGCGACGCACGTCCTGCCGCTGGCGGCACCGCATGGACCCCAGCCTTCGCTGGGGTGACGATGGTTCACTCGCCTCTTCCTCGAGCCAAGTCCCCATGATCGCCGCCTTCGCCTTCTACCTGTTCGCCACCCTCTGCATCGCCAGCGGGGTGATGACGATCGGCTCGCGCAACCCGGTCCATTCGGTGCTGTGGCTGATCCTCGCCTTCTTCAACGCCGCCGGGCTGTTCCTGACGCTGGGGGCCGAGTTCATCGCGATGCTGCTGGTCATCGTCTATGTCGGCGCGGTCGCGGTGCTGTTCCTGTTCGTCGTGATGATGCTGGACGTCGATTTCGCCGAGCTCCGGGCCGGGATCGCGAAATACTGGCCGTTCGGCTTCGCGCTCGCCGGGGTGCTGCTCGCCGAGATCTTCTTCTCGGTGGTCGCCTGGACCGCCGGCGGTCTCCAGCCGGCCCGCGCCGCGCCGACTCCGAAGGCGGTGCCCAACATCGAGGCGCTGGGGACGGTGCTCTACACCCGCTACCTCTACATCTTCGAAGGCGCCGGCCTCGTCCTCCTCGTCGCGATGATCGGCGCCATCGTCCTCACCCACCGCAAGCGCAGCGACGTCCGGCCGCAGAACGTCTCCCGCCAGGTCCGCCGCCGCCCCGAGGACGCGGTGGTGAACATGGATCCTGGCGTCGGGCAGGGGGTTCGGCTGTGATCGGGCCCGCGACCGTCACCCCGGACTTGATCCGGGGTCCATCTTCTCCGCGCCCGCGCCCGATTGGAAGGTGGATGCCGGATCAAGTCCGGCACGACGATCCCCACCGGGGAGGCCGCGCATGATCGGCCTCGGCCATTATCTCGCCGTGGGCGCCGTGCTGTTCGTGCTCGGCGTGTTCGGCATCTTCCTCAACAGGAAGAACATCATCGTCATCCTGATGGCGATCGAGCTGATCCTGCTCTCAGTGAACATCAACCTTGTCGCTTTCTCCGCCTTCCTCGGGGACATGGTCGGCCAGGTGTTCGCCATGTTCGTGCTCACCGTCGCGGCGGGCGAGGCGGCGATCGGTCTCGCAATCCTCGTCATCTACTTCCGAGGCCGCGGCACGATCGCGGTCGACGACGTCCACCAGATGAAGGGCTGAGGGTGATGCACCGCGTCATGCCAGCGAAGGCTGGCATCCATGCTGACTCGGAATGGACCCCAGCCTACGCTGGGGTGACGGGCCTATGAACGTCGTCCTCATCGTCTTCCTGCCGTTGCTGGCCGCCATCGTCGCGGGCCTCGGCAACCGCATGCTCGGCAATCTCGCCGCCAAGCTCATCACGACCGGCGCGCTGTTCGTGTCGCTGGCTTTGTCCTGGCCGATCTTCCTCGGCTTCCTCGCCGGGACCGAGCATTCGCAGCTCTATCCGGTCATGGAGTGGATTCGTTCCGATCCGATGCGGGTCGACTGGGCGCTGAGGGTCGACGCCCTCACCTCGGTGATGCTGGTGGTGGTGACGACCGTCTCGGCCCTCGTCCACCTCTACTCCTGGGGCTATATGGCCGAGGACGACGGCCAGCCGCGCTTCTTCGCCTATCTGTCGCTGTTCACCTTCGCGATGCTGATGCTGGTGACGGCGGACAACCTCGTGCAGATGTTCTTCGGCTGGGAAGGCGTCGGCCTCGCGTCCTACCTGCTGATCGGCTTCTGGTACTACAAGCCCTCGGCCAACGCGGCGGCGATGAAGGCGTTCATCGTCAACCGCATCGGCGATTTCGGCTTCAGCCTCGGAATCTTCGGCACGTTCCTGGTGTTCGGCACGGTCTCGATCCCGGCCATCCTCCACGCCGCGCCGGGCATGGCCGGCTCGACGATCGGCTTCCTCGGCCATCGCTTCGACACGATGACCCTGCTCTGCATCCTCCTGTTCATCGGAGCGATGGGCAAGTCGGCGCAATTGGGCCTCCACACCTGGCTGCCCGACGCGATGGAGGGCCCGACCCCGGTCTCAGCGTTGATCCACGCCGCGACAATGGTGACGGCTGGCGTATTCATGGTCTGCCGCCTGTCGCCGATGTTCGAGACCAGCGCGACGGCGACGGCGGTCGTCACGTTCGTCGGCGCGGCGACCGCCCTGTTCGCGGCCACCGTCGGCACCGTCCAGAACGACATCAAGCGGGTGATCGCTTATTCGACCTGCTCCCAGCTCGGCTACATGTTCTTCGCCGCGGGCGTCGGCGCCTATGGCGCGGCGATGTTCCACCTCTTCACCCACGCCTTCTTCAAGGCCCTGCTGTTCCTCGGCGCGGGCAGCGTGATCCATGCGATGCACCACGAGCAGGACATGCGCTTCTACGGCGGCCTGTGGCGGAAGATCCCGTGGACCTTCGCGGCGATGATGGCGGGCACGCTCGCCATCACCGGGGTCGGGGTCGAAGGCGTGTTCGGCTTCGCCGGCTTCTATTCGAAGGACGCGATCATCGAGGCGGCCTATGCCAAGGGCACGACATTGGGCGGCTTCGCCTTCGCGGTCGGCGTGTTCGCGGCCCTGATGACCAGCTTCTATTCGTGGCGGCTGATGTTCCTCACCTTCTGGGGCAAGCCGCGCTGGGCGGCCTCCGAGCATATCCAGCACGCGCTTCACGACGCGCACGACCATGGCGACCGGCCCGACGCGGAGGATTCCGGCCACGACACCCGTGCCCACGAGGCGGGGGCGACGGAAATCCCCGCCGGCACCGGCGGCTACCACCCGCACGAGAGTCCGTGGACGATGCGGGTGCCGCTCGCTCTGCTGTCAGTCGGCGCGATCTTCGCCGGAATGGTCTTCGCGCGTTGGTTCATCGAGCCCGAGGGCGCGCCGCATTTCTGGGCGGGCAGCGTCGCGTTCAGCCACCATCTGGCCGAGCGGATGGAAGGCCTGCCGATGATCGTCAAGCTCGCGCCGGGCATCGTCATGGTGATCGGCTTCCTGATCGCCCTGCAGGCCTATGTCAGGACCACCGACTGGCCGCGCCGCTTCACCGACCAGTTCGGGCTGCTCTACGCATTCCTCTACAACAAATGGTATTTCGACGAGGTCTACGACGTGCTGCTCGTCCGTCCGTCGCTCTGGCTCGGCCGCATCTTCTGGAAGAAGGGCGACCAGGGCATGATCGACCGTTTCGGGCCGGACGGCGCCGCCGCCGCGGTCGGGGTCGGCAACGTGCTGACCGCGCGGCTCCAGTCCGGCTACCTCTACACCTACGCCCTCGTCATGCTCCTCGGCCTCGCCGCTGCCGCCACCTGGGCGATGGCGCGATGAGGGGAGCGGCGTTGGATCCAGGAAACACCGTCACCCCAGCGAATGCTGGGGTCCATGCTGAGTTACCGCTCGGCATCAGCTCAGCATGGATGCCAGCCTTCGCTGGCATGACGAGGTAGAATGACCGGCCTGCCCATCCTCTCTATCCTGCTCGCGGTGCCGCTGATCGGTGCGATCGCGTGCCTGTTCGTCTCCGCGCCCGCCGCGCGCTGGATCGCGCTCGCCGCGACCCTCATTGACCTGCTGCTCGGCATCTGGCTGTGGGCCGCCTTCGAGGTCGGCGGGCCGCAATGGCAGTTCGTCGAATATCAGAAGATGGCCTTCTCGCCCTTCGCCTGGGCGCTCGGCATCGACGGCATCGCCCTGATGCTGACCATGCTCTCGCTGTTCCTGATGCCGATCTGCATCCTCGCCAGCTGGACGACGGTCGAGCGGCGCGTGCCCGAATATATGGCGGCCTTCCTCGCCATGGAGACGATGATGATCGGCGTCTTCATGGCGCAGGACATCTTCCTCTTCTACATCTTCTTCGAGGCGGGCCTGATCCCGATGTTCCTGATCATCGGCATCTGGGGCGGGGCCGAGCGGATCTACGCCAGCTACAAATTCTTCCTCTATACCCTGCTCGGCTCGGTGCTGATGCTGGTGGCGATGCTCTGGATGGTGAACTTCACCCACGGCGACACCTACATCCCGCATCTCCTCGCCACCGACTTCCCGCCGCAGGCGCAGACCTGGCTGTGGCTCGCCTTCCTCGCCTCGTTCGCGGTCAAGATGCCGATGTGGCCGGTCCATACCTGGCTTCCCGACGCCCACGTCCAGGCGCCGACGGCGGGCTCGGTGATCCTCGCCGGAGTGCTTCTGAAGCTCGGCGGCTACGGCTTCGTGCGATTCTCGCTGCCGATGTTCCCGGAAGCCTCGGCCCAGCTCGTCTGGGTGATCTTCGGCCTCAGCCTGGTCGCGATCGTCTACACCTCGCTGGTCGCCCTCGTGCAGCGCGACATGAAGAAGCTGATCGCCTATTCGTCCGTCGCGCACATGGCGTTCGTCACCATCGGCCTGTTCACCTTCAACCGGCAGGGGATAGAGGGCGCCTTGATCGTGATGCTCTCGCACGGGCTCGTCTCGGGGGCGCTCTTCCTCTGCGTCGGAGTGGTCTACGACCGGCTGCACACCCGCGAGATCGAGCGCTACGGCGGCCTCTCCAACAACATGCCGGCCTACGCTTTGCTGTTCATGCTGTTCACCATGGCCTCGGTCGGTCTGCCCGGCACCAGCGGCTTCGTCGGCGAGTTTTTGAGCCTGGTCGGCGCCTACCGCACCTCGAGCTGGCTCGCTTTCGTCGCCACGACCGGGATCATCCTCGGGGCGGCCTACATGCTCTACCTCTACTGGCGCGTCGCCTTCGGCACGAGCCGCAACGCCGACGCCGCGGCGATGCCGGATCTCAACGCCAGGGAGCTCGTCTCCTTGGGCGCGATCGCCGCCGTCGTGCTGTGGATGGGCGTCTATCCCGAAAGCTTCCTCGCGCCGATGCGCAGCGACGTCAGCACCCTCATCGCCCGGGTCGAGCGTGCCGCGCCGCCGGGCGATTCCGGCCTCGTCGTCCGAACCGCCCACGCCACCCAGGGGGAGGGCGCCCGCTGATGCTCGACTCCCTCCACCTCACGCTCCCCGAGCTGATCCTCTCGACCACCGCGCTCGTGCTGCTGATGATCCCCGCCTACGTGGGCGATCGCTCGGCGAAGCTCGTCACCTGGCTCGCCATCGCCGCATTGGCCGGAGCGGCCGTCGCCATACCGGGTTACTGGGGCCCGCCCCGGTCGGGCTTCGGCGGCCTGTTCGTCTCGGACGGCTTCGCGACCTTCGCCAAGGTGACGATCTACGCCGGCGCCGCCGTCTCGCTGATCGCGGCGATGGGCTGGTTCGGCCGCGACCGCGACTATCGCGCCGAATATCCAATCCTCATCCTGCTCTCCTCGGTCGGCATGGGGATGATGGTCTCGGCGTCCGATCTCCTCACCCTCTATGTCGGCCTCGAGCTCCAGAGCCTTGCCGCCTACGTCCTCGCGTCCTTCCAGCGCCAGGACACGCGCTCGGCCGAGGCCGGCCTCAAATATTTCGTGCTGGGCGCGCTGGCCTCCGGAATCCTGCTCTACGGCATCTCCCTGCTCTACGGCTTCACCGGCTCGACCCTGTTCGGCGACATCGCCCGCGCCATCGGCGCCCAGAAGGCGTCGGCGGCGGGGCTCAGCCACGGCACCCTGTTCGGCTTGGTCTTCGTCCTCGCCGGAATCGCGTTCAAGGTCTCGGCCGTGCCGTTCCACATGTGGACTCCGGACGTCTACGAGGGCGCTCCGACCCCGGTCACCGCTTTCTTCGCCTCGGCGCCGAAGGTCGCGGCGATGGCGCTCCTCACCCGCTTCACGGTGCAGGCGGCGGGCCCGGCGACCTTCGAATGGCGACAGATCGTCGTCTTCATGGCGCTCGCCTCGACCATCCTCGGCGGAGTCGCGGCGATCGGCCAGCCGAACATCAAGCGGCTGCTCGCCTACAGCTCGATCAACAACGTCGGCTTCGCCCTCGTCGGAGTCGCCGCCGGCACCGCGGCCGGAGTCGCCTCGGTGCTCTTCTACATGGCCGTCTACATCGTGATGACCCTGGGCTCGTTCCTGGTCGTGCTCAGGATGCGCGATTCCGAGGGGCGATCGGTCGAGGGCATCGCCTCGCTCGCCGGCCTGTCGCGCACTCGGCCCGCTCTGGCTATGGCGATGGCCTTCTTCATGTTCGGCCTCGCCGGAGTGCCGCCGATGCTCGGCTTCTGGCCCAAATTCTACGTGTTCAACGCGGCGGTCGCGACCAACCTCACCTGGCTCGCCGCGGTGGCGATCGCGACCTCGGTGATCAGCGCTTATTACTACCTCAAGATCGTCAAGATCATGTATTTCGACGATCCCGCTCCGGCCTATGCGCCGACTCGGGACTGGGCGCAGTCGGCGCTGATCGCCGCGGCGGCCATCGCGGTCTCGCCGCTCGGCTATTATTTCATCGTCGGGCCGCTCGCTTCGGCGTCGGCCAACGCCGCGAGCGCCCTCTTTTAGGCCTGGAGACCGGGCCGGCGACCTTGCGATCCGCCGGCCCGATCCAGCTAACGCCGTACAGGCGGACAGGATGAGCCGAGCTCCCCCCGAGCGCGCGCGAAGCCCTGCACCTTTGCGGCCCGCTGCCAACTTCGGAAAATTACCTAGGCGGGTGGCAGAACGAAACTTATGCGCGCGACCTGCGCTTTGTGACTCCGGCGCCGCCCGCGGCGTCGCCTTCGTCCTCCGGCGTCCCTTGCGCCCGGGAAGCAATGCGGCGACTGAGGCTATGCACATTTGCGCGATTCACGCGTTTGCCGGATCGACCGTCCGACCGGCGACGGAACGGAGCAACGGATGGAGGAGCAGCGCGCCTACATCATTGACGACGAAAGGCTGCTGCGTGGCCTGATCCGGCAGGCGCTGGCGCGATGCTGCACCCATTTCGAGGAATTCGAATCGGCGGAATCCTTCCTGGCCGGCCATGCCCACCGCCCGCCCGGCTGCATCATCGTCGACATAGCCCTTCCAGGGATCGACGGGCTGGATTTGCTGGAGGCGATATCGCAAGGGCGGGCCGCCTATCCGGTTATCGTCGTCTCCGGCAACGGCGCGGTGTCGCACGCGGTGCGCGCCGGCCGCCTCGGCGTAGTCGATTTCATCGAGAAGCCGTTCCGAGTCGATCAGCTCGTCGCTGCCGCCCAAAAGGCATTCGACCTTCTCCGCACGCAGAAGCTGTCGCGCGTGCGCGCGCTCGAGACCTTGACCCCGCGCGAGAAGGAGGTGCTCGTCGCCTTCGCCGACGGCGCGCCCAACAAGATCGTTGCCTACGACCTGGGACTAAGCGCCCGCACCGTCGAGCTGCACCGCGCGAACATGATGCGCAAGCTCGGGGTCAGGAGCCTGACCCAGGCGCTCCTCATCGCCCGCGACGGCGGCTACGTTTGAACCGCAGCCGTCGGTCGCTTATGCGGCGCCTCGATGTTCGGTAGCACGGAAGCCTTTCGCACCGTCGCAGAGACCGGTTCGACCAACGACGATCTCGCAGCCCTCGCCCGCGCCGGCGCGCAGGAAGGCATGTGGCTGCGCGCCGAGCGCCAGACCGCCGGCAAGGGCCGGCAGGGGAGGGCCTGGACCTCGCCGCCCGGCAATCTCTACGCCAGCACGCTGGTTCGAATCCGTCCGGGGGATCCGCCGGCTCCCAGCCTCGCCCTCGTGTCGGCCGTCGCTCTTCACGAAGCGGCCGAGTCGTTCGCACCCGAGGCGCCGATTCGGATAAAATGGCCCAACGACCTCGTCGCCGATGGCGCCAAGCTCGCCGGCATCCTGCTGGAGCGGGAAGGGGAGGCCGTGATCGCCGGCTTCGGGGTCAACCTTGCGCACCACCCCACCGATACGCCCCGCCCGGCGACGAGCCTTGCGGTCCTTGCCGGCGGCGCGCCGGACCCCGCGTCCTTCATCGAGCTGCTGGCCCAGACCTTCGCCCGCTGGCTGGAAATTTGGCGGAGCGAAGGCATCAGCCCTGTCCGGGCCGCCTGGCTCGCCGCCGCGCATCCGATCGGCTCGGCGCTCTCGACAGGCGAGGGCGAGGGCCTCTTCGACGGGCTCGACGAGAGCGGCGCGCTCCGCCTGCGCTTGGCGGACGGCAGTGCGCGCGTCATACACGCCGGCGACGTGTTCCTGATCTGAAGGATAAGAGATGCTGCTCGCCGTCGACGCCGGGAACACCAACATCGTCTTCGCTTTGCTCGAGGACGGAGTGATCCGCGCCCGTTGGCGGATCGCCACGGATCCCCGGCGCACCGCCGACCAATATGCCGTCTGGCTGCACCAGCTGCTCGAGCTCGAAGGCTATGCGCGCGATGCCGTGGACTCAGTGATCGTCGGCACGGTGGTGCCTCGGGCGCTGCACAATCTCGAGGTGCTGGCGGTCAAATATTTCGGGGTCGAGCCGCTGATCGCCGGCGAGGGCGCGGCGCAATGGGGCATCGAGCTCGACGTCGCCGAGCCTCGGACGGTGGGCGCCGACCGAGTGCTCAACGCCATCGCCGCCCATGCCGCCCATCCGGGCGATCTCATCGTCATCGACTTCGGAACCGCGACGACGTTCGACCATGTCGACTATTCGGGCGCCTACAAGGGCGGGATTATCGCGCCCGGGATCAACCTCTCGCTCGACGCATTGGTCACCGCCGCCGCCAAGCTCCCCCGGATCGCGATCGAGGCGCCGGCGGGCAACCTCTCGGTGATCGGCCGGACGACCGAGGACCAGATGCATATCGGTATCTACTGGGGCTATGTCGCGATGATCGAGGGCCTGGTGGCGCGGATGAAGGCGGAGATCGGCCGGCCGGCCAGGGTGATCTCGACCGGAGGCCTTGCCACCCTGTTCGACGCCCACAGCGAGGTTTTCGACGCGATCGAGCCGGATTTGACGATCCAGGGCCTCGCTCTGCTGTACGAGCGGAGCAAAAACGCACACTAGGCGTCATGCCAGCGAAAGCTGGCATCCAAGCGGCCTCGTCGCTTACCCACCCTCAGCATGGACCCCAGCCTTCGCTGGGGTGACGGAACTTCATGAAACCCGGCAACGAACTCCTCTTCCTCGCGCTCGGCGGCTCCGGCGAGATCGGCATGAACGTCAATCTCTACGGCTGCCAGGGCAAGTGGATCATGGTCGACCTCGGCATGACCTTTGCCGATCCGGCCTATCCGGGGATCGATCTCGTCCTCCCGGACCTCGCCTTCATCGAGGAGCGGCGGAAGGACCTGCTCGCCGTGGTCCTCACCCACGGCCATGAGGACCATATCGGCGCCATCCCCTATCTCGCCCAGGATCTCGGCGTGCCGCTCTATGCGACGCCGTTCACCGCCGGCCTCATCGCCGAAAAGCTCAGGGAGGAGGGGCTCGAGGAGGAGGTGGAGGTGCGGCTGATCGACATCGGCGGAAGCGCCGCGATCGGCCCGTTCGAGGTGCGCTTCGTGCCGCTCGCCCATTCGATCCCGGAGGGCAATGCCCTCCTCATCGCCACGCCCTACGGCAAGGTCTTCCACACCGGCGACTGGAAGCTCGACGAATTCCCGCAGCTCGGCGATCCGGCGGACGCGGCCGCTCTCACCCGCGTCGGCGACGAAGGCATCCTGGCTCTCGTCTGCGATTCGACCAACGTCTTCCAGGACGAGGCCTCCGGCTCGGAGCAGGAGGTGCGCGAAGGTCTCGACCGGGTGATCGGCGAGGCGGAGGGGCGGGTGCTGGTCACCACCTTCGCATCCAACGCCGCGCGCCTCTCGACTCTCGGCAAGGTCGCCGAGGACACCGGCCGGCGCGTCTGCGTCGCCGGCCGTTCGCTCGACCGGATCCTCCGGGTCGCGAGGAGCGTCGGCTATCTCACCGATTTCCCGGAGACGGTCGATTTCGAGACGGCGATGCAGCTCCCCCGGCGCGATGTGATGATCGTCGCGACCGGCGGCCAGGGCGAGACTCGCGCGGCGCTCGCCCGAATCGCCTTCGGCCAGCACAAGCTGAGCGTCACGGAGGGCGACCTGGTCGTGTTCTCGTCCAAGCAGATACCGGGCAACGAGATCGCCATCGGCCGGATCCAGAACGAGCTCGCCGGGCGCGGCGTGCGGATGATCACCGACCGGCAGGCCAACGTCCACGTCTCCGGCCATCCCGGCCGGCCCGAGCTCGCCGCCATGTACGGCTGGATCCGCCCCGAGATCATCGTGCCGGTCCATGGCGAGATGCGGCACATGGTCGAGCAGCGCCGCTTCGCCGCGACGCGCGGCGTGCCCAAGGGGATCGTCCAGAAGAACGGCGACCTGATCCGGCTAGCGCCCGGGGGACCGGAGAAGATCGGCGAGGAAAGGGTCGGGCGGCTGGTCCTCGACGGCGACGTCATCCTCGCCGCCGACGGCTCGACGATGAACGAGCGCCGACGGTTGTCGTGGCAGGGCATCGTCTCGGTCGCTCTGGCGCTGGACGAGAACGATCGCCTCGCGGGGCGGGTCGAGCTCGGTCTCCAGGGCATCCCGGTCGAGGAGGATCGCGACGCCTTTCTCGAGGAAGCCTGCGCGGCCGCCGCCGAGGCGGCGCGGCGGGCCGCGGGCAATGAAGGCAAGCTGCGCGAGGAGGTCCGCCTCGCCGTCCGCCGCTGCGCGACCGAGTGGACCGGCAAGAAGCCGCACGTCGACGTGCTGGTGGTGAGGGTGTGAGGGCGCCGTGAAGTTCCAGTCGATGCTGGCGATCTACGTCCTGTTCTGGACGATCGCCCTGTTCGTGGTGCTGCCGTTCGGGGTGCGCACGGCGGAAGAGGCGGGCGAGCAATGCCTTCCCGGCCACGCGCCGAGCGCCCCGCACGCTTTCAGTTTAGGCAGGACGGCGCTCCGGGCGACGATCGTCTCGGCGCTCGCCTTCGCCCTGTTTTACGCCAATTACCGCTTCGGCTGGGTGACGATCGACATGCTGGACTGGACCCGGTGACCTGAAATCTCCCTGCAAAAGGCAGGGGAGGATTGGATTACCGCAATCTCTCGATCGCCTGGGCGAGCGCGACGTAGAGCTTGCCCATGTCGCTCGACAGGATGGTGACCCCGAGCACGCTGCCCTCCCGGTCGGCCAGCACCCGGCGAAGCATCGCCTCGAAATCGTGGATGTAGCGGTTGACCTGGTCGCGGAACTCGAGCTCCTCCTCGTAATGCCGAGCGATCTCGCGGGCTTCGCCGGTGTCGAGCAGGCGCACCGCGCGCCGGGTGAAGACTCCGCGGTCGCCCTTCAGATAGGCCGCCCAGGCATTGTCCGTGACCTCGTTGGAGAGGATCTTGGTGACATCGATCGCGGTCGAGTTGAGCGATTCGATCAGAAGCGCGACCCGACGCGAGAAAGTGTCCGCGTCCTTCTCCTCGCGGGCTCGGCGCTCCTCGTCGATCCGCTCCTCGATCGCCGCCGTCGTCTCGCCGAGCTTCAGCATCTGGCGGGTCAGCCGCTCCGACGCTCGTTTCGCCGTGTCGACCGAGTGTTCCGCCAGCGCGGCAAGCTCGTCCATCTGGGCGCCGACGGTTTCCTCGACCGCGCGGGCCAGCGCCTCGCGTCCCGCCTCGCCGAGCGCCGCCGCGCTGGCCGGGATGACGGTGGAGATCGCCTCGCGGGCCCGCTCGGCCGCCTGCGATGCCGCCTCGCGGACGCGGAGCAGGGCCTCGATCAGCTCAGGTCCGGTCTCGGCGGCGATTCGGCCGGCGGCCTGCTGTGCTTCGCTCGCCGCCTCGCCGAGCGCGCGCAGCCGCTCCTCGGCACCGGCTGAACCTTCCTCGATTCGCGAGAGCAGCGAATCGAGCGCCTCGCGCTGACGGCCGAGGCTGGATTCGGCGTCTCCGATATGGCCGGCCGCAGCCTCGGCCGAGGCGCGCAGCGCCTCCACTGCGGGCGCCAGGGCCGCCGCGGAGTCGCGGGTTCGCTCGGTCCCGGCTTCGACCGCCGCCAGCGCCGCCGGCAGCGTCTCCAGTGCCTCGCCGAGCGCCCGGGCTCGTTCGGCGAGCGCCTCGGCGCGTGCGTCGCCGGCGCCGAGCTCGGTCTCCAGCGCCGTCGCGGCCTCGCGCAACGCGCCGATCGCGCCGGCCAGCGTTTCGGCACGGGCGCCGCCGGTCGCTTCGACACTCGCGAAGCTCGCCTCGAGATGGGCGACGTCGGCGACCAGCCGCTCCACCAGCGCGCGGCTGGTACGGTCCTGCTCGGCGACGAGGCCGGCAATCGCCTCCACTCGGCCGCCGACCGCACTCATCCTCTCCTCGACGTCGCGCGCCTGATCCTGGATACCGCCGACCAGCGGCGACAGGGCCGAGACGGCTTCGGTGGTCCGCGCGGCGCGCGTCTCGACCTCCGCCAGCGCCGAGGGCACTTCGCCGTCGAGACGGCTCGCCACGGCGGCGAGCGTCTCGCCCATCAGCCGGGCACGGTCGATCAGCTCGCCGAAGCGGTCGCGGCCGCCGGCGAGGTCGTCCATCAGCTCGCGGGTGCCGTCGCGAACGCCGGCGACGGCTGCGCCGAGCTTCTCCGTCTCGCGCCCGCCGGTCTCGCCGATTCGCTCGAGGGCCGAGTCGAGGTCCGCCAGCTCCTTGGCGAGGCCGGTGACCAGGGCCTGGCTCGCCGCGTCCTGCGCGGAAAGGTGGCCGGCGAGGGTCTCGATCTTGTCCGAGACCAGGTCGAGGCGGGCGGCGAGGCTGCGCGCGGCTTCGTCTCCGGCCTTGTCGAGCGCGGCGCGGCTCTGCTCGATCGTCGCCAAAGTCGCGCATCCCTGGGTCTCCAGCGCGGAGCGCGCCGCCTCGACCGCCTCGGCCGCGCGGGCCATGGCGGCGTCGACCGCTCCGGTCATTCCGGCGGCGACCTCGTCGAGGCTGGCGGCGGCGGCGCCGGCGGTGCTTTCGATGCGCGCGACATGGGCGGCCATGCGCTGCGCCGCGCCGCCGAGCACCTCGTCGGCCTCGCGGCCCTTGGCGCCGAGGGCGGCGAGCTGCGCCTCGAGCGCGCTCGCCTGGCCGTGCGCGGTGAGGCCGGCTTCCTTCATCGCCTCGGTGACGGCGCGCGCCTGCTCCTCGGCGCGGGGCAGATCGTGCATGAGGACGCCGATATCGACCTTGGCCGCCGCCGCGGCGCTCTCGAGCTCGGCTGCCTTGCGGTCGAGCGACGCCGTCTCCTTGGAGAGATAGTAAGTGACCCGCCCGAGCCGATCAGAGGCCTCGTCGCCGAGCGACATCAACTTCTCCGCCTCGCCGCGCAGGCGGGCGTGATTCGCCTCGATCCGGGCCGCGACGATCTCGAGCACGCTCTCGAGCGCGTTGCTCTCCCGGCGCATCTCCTCGACGGCGCGGGTGAAACGCTCGGTCTCGCGCCGCGCGCTTCGGCCGAGCAGCAGCCAGAGCAGGCCGAGCAGCACCAGCGGGCCGCTGAGCGTGCCGATCCACGTGACGGCGTTCTGCAGCGTCGGCGCCGGCCGGCTCTGCCAGAGCAGCCAGCCGACGGCGCCGATCCAGGCCAGGGCAACGAGGATCAGGAAGGCGCCGAGCAGCCGCGGCCCGGTGCCACGAGGCCTGACCGGCTGTTCCTCCGGAAGGGCGATCTCGACCTCGGCCGGCGCTTCCGGCTCGGCCGGGCCGAGCCAGTCCGCGTGGTTCTGGACGGCGCCGTCTTTCGCCCGCGCCTCGGCTCTTTCTGCCCCCGTCATGACCGCTTGTTTACCATCTTTCACAGCGCACGGAAGCTGTGAAGGATACGGGGTGTTAACGACCCGGCGCCTAAGCGAGGCCGATGGTCTACGATCCCGGAGCGCTGAACG
Source organism: Sphingomonadales bacterium (assembly GCA_034668685.1). Taxonomy (GTDB): domain Bacteria; phylum Pseudomonadota; class Alphaproteobacteria; order Sphingomonadales; family Sphingomonadaceae; genus Allosphingosinicella. Next base: position 26,783 of record JAXDPA010000110.1, read on the forward strand.
CCTCGCTGGCCGCCGCCGTCGGCGCCGATACCGCCTTGATGAACGAGCTTCGCGCCGCCTTCGTCGAGAGCGCGTCGCGGCAGACCGAGCTGATGGGCCGGTCCCGCTGCGACGCCAATTGGCGCTTCGCGGCCGCCCGCCTCAAGAGCCTCGCCGCAAGCTTCGGCGCCGTCGGGCTCGGAGCGCTGGCCGACGAGGCGCTGGACGGAGCGCCGGGCGATCCGGTCGTGCTCCGCAAGCTGCGCGCCGCGATCGAGGATTTCGCCGACTCCTAACCTTTGCGTCCCGCCGCCGCCGCGCTTATCCCTCCTCGAACAGGGAGGGATTGCGTGACTCTGGCCGCCTTGATCGCCGCCTATCACGAGGCCGACGAGCCCGGCGGCGGGCTTCGCGCCACCCTGCCGCTGGCCGGCCGGACGGTGGTCGAGCGCCAGGCGCGGCTGGCGGCATCCGCCGGTGCCGATCCCATCGTCGTCGCCGTCGAGCGGGTGCCGGCCGACCTCATTGCCGCGATCGACCGGTTGAGGGGACAAGGCTTGAAGATCGTCGTCGCCCGCAACGCTGCGGAAGCGGCGGAGGCCGTACATCCCGAGGACGGCCTGCTCGTCATGGCCGACGGCCTGGTGCTCGCCGAAAGCCATATCGATCGGCTGCTCGCTCTGGGCGGCCCGGCGCTGCTCACCGTTCCGGACCGCCGCGTCGACGACCGCTTCGAGCGGATCGACGCCGACAGCCGCTGGGCCGGCCTCGCCCTGCTCGACGGTGCTCTCCTGAAGCAAACCGCCGAGATGCTACGCGACTGGGACCTGCAATCGACGCTGCTGCGCCGCGCGGTGCAAAGCGGCGCCCGCCAGATCGCGCTGAGGGGCGAGCCGGCCGACGACCAGTTGACCCTCGCCGAGAGCAGCGAGGACTTGGCCGCGATCGAGACGCGCCTGGCCGAAGGGGCGGCGGCGCAGCGGCGCGACTGGGTCTCGGCCTATCTGCTCGCGCCCCTGGAGGCGGTCGCGGCCCGCGCTCTGCTCGCGAAACCCCTCAATCCTACCGGTCTCGGCGCCATCGCCGGCCTGCTCGCCTTGCTTTCCGGCCTCGCCTTCGCCGGCCGTTGGTACGGCACCGGCATGGCCCTGATCCTGCTCTCGACCTTCACCGAAGGGGTTGGGGACCGGCTCGCCGGCTTGCGGCTGCAGGATCCGGAGGAGGGAGGATGGTTCGCCTATCTCCTGCCCCTGCTCGCCGCCGGCGCCTTGCTGACGCTGGGCTCCAGCCTCTCGCGCGACCATGGCTGGGGGTGCTTCGCCCTGGCCGCGACGACCATTGCTTTCTCGGTCGCCGCGCGGATCGAGAGCTTCGGCGCGCGCCTTCCGGGCCGGCGCTGGCTCGCCGAGCATAAGGGCCTCGCCTGGCTGCTGCTTCCCTTCGCGGCGATGGGCCTGTGGGGTACCGGCCTCACCGCTCTCGCCCTCTACGCCGGCGCCAGCTTCTTCTGGGCTCAGCGCCACGTCCACGCTCCCGCGCCCCCTTCGCCGCCACCCGCACAAGATTAGCGCGGCTTTAACCTCAACGGCGCTACATGCAGGCGATGTCCGACACGCGGCCGAGCGGGGGTGAGGGGGACGGCGCGGCAGAGCTGCTCGCGTCCGCGCGCGCGCGTCTGTCCGCCGCCGCCGTCGATCTCGCCCTCCCGAGCCGCCTCCGCCTCAGCGAACGCGACCGCGCGACCGTCGCCGCCCTCTTCGCCGCCACCGTCCGCATCCTCGAGGACGATCTTCGCGCCTTCATCCTCCCCCGCCTCGGTGGCGAGGCGATCGCCGCGTCGCTGGGCTCGGCCGGCCTCGCCATCGCACTGCCGGCGCTCGAAGCGCTCGGCCCGGCGGCCGTGCCGGGCCTGCTTTCGCTCCTGCTCGAGCGCGCCGAGGAGCACCGCCTTGCCTCCCCCGAACCGCCGCTGCTCGCCGAGCTGGCCGGGGACGAGGACGAGGCGGTCGCCGCCGAGGCGATGCGGCTGCTCATCCTCCAGGCAAGTCGCCTCGATGCCTTCCAGGAGCCGCTGGTCGGCCGCAACGATCTTTCCGCCGAGATTCTTCACGCCCTGGCGTGGACCGCGGCCGCGGCGCTTCGGGCCTATGCCGTCGAGCGCCATGGCGCCGAGCCCGCCGCGGCCGATGCCGCGCTCACCGATGCGGTCGCCCTGTTGCTCGCTGGCCACGACGAAGGGGCCGGCGCCGCCGCCTGTTCGCGCCGACTGGTCTCGCGGCTCGCGGCCGCCGGCCGGCTCGACGACCGGACGATCGTGCGCATCCTCACTGAAGGCACGCTGCCGCTGTTGCTCGCCGCTGTCGCCGCGCGGGCCGGGCTGGACCGCGCTGCGGCGTGGGAGATGCTGGACGAGCCGAGCGGGCGGGGCGCCGCCTTGCTGCTCGCCGCCGCCGGTCTGTCCCGCGACGCCGCGGCGACCTTGCTGCTTCACCTCGCGCCGAGCGAGGCGCGGGTCGCGCCGCAGCTCGATCTGTTCGACACGCTCGGCCCGGACGAAGCGCGCCGGCGGCTGACGCCTTGGCGGGCGGACCCGGCCTATCGCGCCGCGATCGCGGAGCTCAGGGCATGATCGGCCACGGCACCGTCACCGGACGGCTCGATCGCGACGGCCGTCTGGTCGAAGCCGAGCCTCGGCTGGCCGCGCTTCATCGCGCCGCCGGCGGCGAGGAAGGCGGTCCTCTCGCCATTCCACAGCTCGCCGCGCTCGCCCGCCTCGCCGCCCGCCTCGGAATCGTCATTTCGCGCCCCGCTCTGGCCGCCGAAGGCGACAGCGACATCGAGCTTTGGGTCCGGGCCGAACCCGGGGCGGCCGGCGTCGCCCTCGAGCTCTCGGGGTGGACCCGCCAGGCGGCCCGTCCGCCCGCTCCGGCGTCCGAGCCCGCGCGCCAGGCGGATTTCCTCCGAGCCTCGGCCGACTGGACCTGGGAGACCGACGCGACGCTTCGACTGACCACCGTCTCGCCGGCGGCGGCCGCCGCCTCGGGGCGTTCGCCGCAGAGTCTGATCGGCGCCCAGATCACCCAGCTGTTCCGCCTGGTCGAGGACGAGGCGGGCGAGCTGCCCTTGCTCACCGCGCTGGCCGAGCAGCGGCGCTTCGACAACCAGCCGGCCGAGCTGCGCGGCGGCCGCAGCGGGCGCTACCGTCTCGCCGGCCTGCCCCTCGTCGGCGCCGACGGCCGGTTCGCCGGCTTCCGCGGCTCGGCGACTTTGATCTCGTCGTCGTCCACCACGCCGCCCGAAGCCGAGCCGGCGGTGCAGCCCGTGCCCGACGCCGGCGCGTTCGGCGAGCGGCTCGACAAGGCGTTGAGGGTCCCGCTCGCCCGGATCGTCGGCAGCGCCGAGGCGATCGCCGCCCAGGCCGAAGGTCCGCTTCGCAAGGATTATTCCGGCTATGCCGAGGACATCGCCTCGGCCGGCCGCCACCTGCTCGCTCTGGTCGAGGACCTGGTCGACCTCCAGGCGATCGAGCGTCCCGATTACGCTCCCGAGCGCGAGGAGATCGACCTCGCGGACGTCGCCCGCCGCGCTGCCGGCCTGCTCGCCGTCCGAGCCCAGGCGAAGACCGTGCGAATCGACGCTCCGGCCGCGCATGAGGCGCTCCCGGCGAGCGGGGAATTCCGCCGCGCGCTCCAGATCGTCGTCAACCTGCTGACCAACGCGATCCGCTACTCGCCCGACGGCGCGATGGTCTGGATCCGCACCGACCGCGAAGGCGATCTCGGCGCCCTGATCATCGCCGACCAGGGCAAGGGCATCGCGCCCGACGACCAGGCCCGAATCTTCGAGAAGTTCGAGCGGGTCGACCCCGCGGAGCCGGGCGGCACCGGCCTCGGTCTCTACATCGCCCGCCGCCTGGCCCGGGCCATGGGCGGCGACCTCTCGGTCGACAGCGCTCCCGGCCAGGGCGCGCGATTCACCTTCACCCTGCCGCTCCGCAAGGACGACTAAAGCCCTCACTGGACAGACGCGCGGCTTCCCGCCAGCTTCCGCGGCCTGGGAAGGGAGGGCGCGGATGATCGAGCTGAGGGCGGATTGCTTCGAGGATCTCTGCCGGGAAATGCCCGTCGCCGCCGAGCTCGCCGAGCTCGACGAGAAGCGGTCCGACGCGCTGTGGCGCTTCTGGCTGTGGACCGGAGCCGGCCTGATCCTCGGCCCCGCGGCCTGCTACGTCCTCTGGAGCACGCGCACGGGCGGCCTGAGCTTCATCGTCGGAACGCTGCTGCTCGTCGTCCCGACGATCGTCGGCTACACCGCGCTCTCGCGGGTGGCGGAAGGCCTGAAGGTCCCGGTCCTCGAGCGCATCGCCGCCCGTGCGGGTCTCGAATATATGGAGAAAGGCTTCAGTCCGCCGGTCTACCCGCTCGCCGGCGCTCCCTTGTTCGGCACCCATTTCTCGACCGAGAGCTTCACCGACCTCTTCCACGGCAAGGACGAGGAGGGTCACGGTTACGCGGTCTATGAGGCGACCCTGCGCCGCCGCTCGGGCAAGAATACCCACCTCGTCTTCGCCGGCCAGATCTACGCCGTCCAGCGGCGTCCGTCCGGCGCTGCGGGCGAGACCGTGATCCGGCCCGACCGCGGCCTGTTCAACTTCGTCGGCCCCGGCTCCGGGATGAAGCGGGTCGAGCTGGAAGCCAACGATCCCGAGTTCGACCGGCGATTCGAAGCCTATTCGACCGAGGCCGGCGCGGCGCGCACCCTGTTGCTCGACGGGGCGCTGCGCCGCCTGCTGCTCGATCTGCGCGAAACCGGGCGGGTCTATGCCTGGATCGGGTCCGACGACGCGCTCGTCGCCGTCGTCGGCCGCAACCGCTTCGAGCCGGGCAGCCTGTTGCGCCGCAAGCCGGGCCGCGACCGGGTTCGGGCCATGCTCGACGACGTCTGCGCCGCGCTGGCGACTCTCCGGGAGGTCAAGGACAGGCTCGGCTGAAGGAGGGTCAGTCCGTCCGCCGGTAGACGTGCCTGACGAACCGGTTCCAGCCCTTTTGCGTCCGGCTCTCGACCGCGAAGCCGAGCCCGCCTTCAGCTTCGGGCCAGTAGAGGAACCGCGCCGGCCCTGCCGGCATGTCCGCCTCGAAGGCGAGCGCCTGGCGGTGGACGTCGGCGCCGTCGGCGATCCAGCCTTCCGACCTCTTGCCGTCGGAGGTGAAGGAGAAGAAAGCGAGCCGACCGTCCGAGCCCCGGCCGAACAGGGCGGTTTCTTCATAGGCGCGATCCGGGCCGAGCGCCCACCGCGCCTCGAGCTGGACCCAGGCGCCGCCGAGCACGGGACGGAAGGTGCGGGTGCAAGTGATGCGCGATCCGGGATAAGGCCCTTCGGCCTCCGCCTTCCAGGCCCCGAGCAAGGGCTTCATCGGCCCAAGCAACCCACGCCCCGGCTTCCAGGATGTGCCGCTCTTCATCGTTGGGGCGCCGGCGGCCGGTAGAGCCGGCCCTGGAGATAGATGTTGCAATAGGTCTCCAGCGCCTTGACCTCGACCTCATCGAGCCCGCGGGCGCGGGCGCGGCGGAGCAAGGCGGCGGGAGTCTCGGGCTCGAGGATCGCGGCTTCGCAATCCTCGCGGGCCAGTCCCCAGGCGCTGCCCGTCGCCACCCGCTTGAGCAGGTCGCGCAGCCTGGCGACATCGAGGCTGTCGATACGTTTGCCGAGCGGATCGGGTGCGCCGAGATAATTGCCGGCGGTCGAATCGCGGTAATATTCGCCATAAGCGCGCCGGGCGTCGGCATCGCCGGCATTTCCCAGGCCGGCGACGACCTGGGCGGCTATGGTCTCGGCGCTCCGCAGCCGCATCTGCGCCTCCTCCTCCCGGGTGATCGGCGGCACCGGCGGGTGGGCGGGCGCGGTCAGAGTCAGGTCGTCGAGGCATGCCGGGTTCCCCGTCACGTCGGCGCTCAGCTCCAGCTTGCCGCGGGTCATTTCGAAGCTCTGCATCGGGCCCGCGTCCATCACCATCTGGGGCTGTATCTGGGACTTCCAGCGCGGCGCGCCGGCTTGCGCGAGCGCGTCGGGGGCGATGCAGCCGGGAGCGCCCGCCGCGGTCGGCCGAGGCGCGAGCAGCATCAGCCTCAGCTGGATATCGCCGCGCTCGTTCGGGTTGATCCTGACCGGGCGAAGGCTGCCGCGGAACCGCTTCGGGCGGCTCGGGATCATCGGAAAGAAGCTCTCCGAATAATCGAGGAGCACCCGCCACTCACCCTTTCCGGGCGCCCCGGCGATCTCGACCCCATAATTGGCACTCTGATCCGAGTCGAACAGGGTCGTGATCGCCGGAAGCCCGAACAGCCGCTCGACCGCCTCGATCGAGACAGCGTCCGAGCGCAGCTCGAGCAGGCCCCGAATCCGCCGGTCGAGCTCCGCCACGTCGTAATTGCAGACCGCACGCGGCATCGGCCGAAGCTGGGGCGACGAGCTCGGCTCCGGCTCGACCGCGACGCACGGCGCAGCGGGGCCGGGCTTGGCCGCGACCCCCTCGAGTCCGGCGAGGCCGGCAAGCGCCGCTGCGAGGAGGAAGGAGAGGCGGAGGGGGACGCTCATGGCACGAGACTAGCCCCGTCGCCCCCGGCGGACAAACGCCGCCTACCTCTGGTCGACCGGCACGTAATCCCGCTGCGTCGCGCCGGTGTAGAGCTGGCGGGGGCGGCCGATCTTCTGCTCGGGGTCGGAGATCATCTCGTTCCACTGCGCGACCCAGCCGACCGTCCGCGCGAGGGCGAACAAAGCGGTGAACATCGAGGTCGGGCAGCCGATCGCCGACAGCACCACGCCGGAATAGAAATCGACGTTGGGATAGAGCTTCTTCTCGATGAAATATTCGTCGTTGAGCGCGATATGCTCGAGCTCGCGGGCGACGTCGAAGACGGGGTCGGTAACGCCCATCTCCTTCAGCACCTCCTGCGCGGTCGCCTGCATCACCTTCGCGCGCGGGTCGTAATTCTTGTAGACGCGGTGGCCGAAGCCCATCAGCCGGAACGGATCGTCCTTGTCCTTGGCGCGGGCGATGAACTCGGGGATGCGCTCGGGCCGGCCGATCTCGCGAAGCATGTTCAAGGCCGCCTCGTTGGCGCCGCCATGGGCGGGGCCCCACAGGCAGGCGATTCCGGCGGCGATGCAGGCGAAGGGGTTGGCGCCCGACGAGCCGGCGAGGCGGACGGTCGAGGTCGAGGCGTTCTGCTCGTGGTCGGCGTGGAGGATGAAGATGCGCCGCATCGCCCGCTCGACGATCGGGTTCACTTCATAGGGCTCGGCCGGCACTCCGAAGGTCATGCGCAGGAAGTTGCCGGTGTAGGTGAGGCTGTTCTGCGGATAAACGAACGGCTGGCCGAGCGTATATTTGTAGGCCATCGCGGCGATCGTCGGCATCTTGGCGATCAGCCGGTGCGAGGCGATCATCCGCTGCTTGGGATCGGTGATGTCCGTGCTGTCGTGGTAGAAGGCGCTGAGCGCGCCGACCACGCCGCACATCACCGCCATCGGATGGGCGTCGCGCCGGAAGCCGCGATAGAAAGTCGCCAGCTGCTCGTGGAGCATGGTGTGGCGCGAGATGGTGTAGGTGAACTTGTCCAGCTCGTCCTTGGTGGGCAGCTCGCCGTTCAGCAGCAGGTGGCAGACCTCCATGAAGGTCGAATGCTCGGCGAGCTGGTCGATCGGATAGCCGCGATGGAGGAGGATACCCTTGTCGCCGTCGATATAGGTGATCGCGCTCTCGCAGGCGGCGGTCGAGGTGAAGCCCGGATCGTAGGTGAAGGCGCCGGTCTCGCCGTAGAGCTTGCGGATGTCGATCACGTCCGGGCCGACCGAGCCCTTGCGCACGGGAAAGGCGTGGCTCGCGCCGCCGAGGTTCAAGGTGGCCTGGTCGTCCGCCATTCGTCTATCCTTCCATCCGGTCCGCGATCCGGGCGAGGCTTTCTTCCCGCCCGAGCAGCACCAGCACATCGAAAATGCCCGGCGAGGTCGCCCGGCCGGTGAGCGCCGCGCGAAGCGGCTGCGCCACCTGGCCGAGCTTCACGCCGGCCGTATCCGCCACCCCACGCACCGCCGCCTCTGTGGCGAGCGCCGTCCATTCGTCAAGCGCCGAGAGGGCCGCGTAGATCCGGGCGAGCAGGCGCGGGGCGTCGCCGATGAGCAATTGCGCCGCCTTGTCGTCCAGGTCCAGGGGCCGGGCGCGGTAGAGAAAGGTCGCGCTTTCCGATAGTTCGTTCAGAGTCTTCGCTCGCGGCTTCAGTTCCGGCATGGCGCGGGCGAGGAGGGCGATCTCGTCGCTCGTCAGGTCCCGGCCGATCAGCCCCGCCACGCGAGGCGCCGCCAGTCCCGCCAGCCGCCCGTCGTCGGCCTCGCGGATGTAATGGCCGTTGAGGTTGTCGAGCTTCTTGAGGTCGAATCGCGACGGCGAGCGGCCGACGGCGTCGAGGTCGAACCAGCGCACCGCCTCCTCGCGGCCGATGATCTCGTCGTCGCCATGGCCCCAGCCGAGGCGCAGAAGATAGTTGGCGAGCGCTTCCGGGAGATAGCCCAGCGCATCATAGTCCATGACCCCGGTGGCGCCGTGGCGCTTCGACATCTTCGCCCCGTCGGCGCCGTGGATCAGGGGCACATGGGCGTAGACCGGTTCCGGCCAGCCCATCGCCTTGATGATGCCGAGCTGCCGGAAGGCATTGTTGAGGTGGTCGTCGCCGCGGATGACGTGGGTGACGCCCATGTCGTGGTCGTCGACCACCACCGCGAGCATGTAGGTCGGAGTTCCGTCCGAGCGGAGCAGGACCATGTCGTCGAGTTCGGCATTCTGGACGACGACCCGGCCCTGCACCCGGTCCTCGATCACCGTCTCGCCCTCGCGCGGCGCCTTGAGGCGGACGACGTAGCCATCGTCACCCGGCCAGTCGGTGCGCTCGCGCCACGGGCTGTCGACCCGATAGGGCCGGCGCTCCGCCTGCGCCTTCTCGCGGCCGGCCTTGAGCTCCTCGGCGGTCATGTAGCAGCGGTAAGCGTGGCCGCGGTCGAGCAATTCCCGGGCGACCTCGGCGTGGCGGGCCCAGAATTGCGACTGGTAATATTCGTGCCCGTCCCAATCGAGCCCGAGCCAGCGCATGCCTTCGAGGATCGCGTCGATCGCCGCCTGGGTCGAGCGGGCGCGGTCGGTATCCTCGATCCTCAAGAGGAACCTGCCGCCGTTGCGGCGGGCGTAGAGCCAGTTGAACAGAGCGGTGCGGGCGCCGCCGATATGCAGGAATCCGGTCGGCGAGGGCGCGAAGCGGGTGACGACCGCGGGGGCTTCTGAGGTTGCGCTCAAGCGCATATTCTCCAAGGATGCGGCCGTGGGGATCGTGGACGCCAGCGCCCCTATCATAGCGGACCGGCCGCGACAAACGCGCGCCGGAGCGGCGTTTCGAGCCCTTTCCGAGCGCCTGGAGCAGCTCGCCGACGCCGAGCGGGACCAGTTGCCGCTCTGGCTTCCGGTCGCCCTCGGTCTTGGCACCGCCGCTTGGTTCGCCCTGCCCGAAGCCAACGGCTGGGAGGCCTTTCTCTGCCTCTGCGCCGCCTTCGGCCTCGCGCCGCTGGCTCTCGCGCCGGGTACGCGATGGGGCCGCGCCGCCGCGATCTTCTGCCTCGCCGCCGCGCTCGGCATGGCGAACATCTGGTGGAAGTCGGAGCGGGTCGCGGCGCCGCGCCTGGCCGAGGAGCGTTCCGCGACCTTCGAGGGAAGGATCGAATCGGTCCAGAAGATGGCGGTCGAAGCGGCGGTGCGGATCGTCGTGGCACCCGAAGCCGACCCGGACCTGCCGCCGCGCCTCAGGGTCAACATCCCGGCCGAGAAAGCGCCGGCGCTGCGGCCGGGCGACCGGGTACGGCTGCGCGCCTGGCTGATGCCGCCGGCGCCGGCCGCACTGCCGGGCGCCTACGATTTCTCCCGCGCCGCCTGGTTCCAGCAGATCGGCGGCACCGGGCGGGCGCTCGAGATCGCGGTCGTGCCGGGCACCCGCCAGGGCGGCTGGAGCGACTGGATCGCGGGGATACGCCAGCGGCTCGGGGAGCATATCGCCTCGCGCCTCGACGGGGGCGAGGGCGCGATCGCGACGGCGCTCGCCAACGGCGACCAGGGCGGCATCCCCGCCGACGACGCCGACGCGATGCGCCGCTCGGGCCTCGCCCACCTGCTCTCGGTGAGCGGCCTCCACCTCACCGCCCTGGTCGGCGCGGTGATGCTGGTCACGCTCAAGCTGCTCGCGCTCAGCCCGACGTTGGCGCTGCGCTACCGGCTCACCCTGGTCGCAGCGGGGGCCGGCGCGGTCGCGGGGATCGCCTACACGATCCTCACCGGCGCCGAGGTGCCGACCGTCCGCTCGCTGATCGCCGCCCTGCTCGTCCTGGGCGGCATCGCCCTGGGGCGCGAGGCGCTGACGATGCGGCTGGTCGCGGCCGGGGCGCTCGCCGTCATCCTGCTCTGGCCGGAATCGCTGGTCGGGCCGAGCTTCCAGCTGAGCTTCGCGGCCATCGCCGCCATCGTCACCCTGCACGATTCGACCAAGGTCCGCGCCCTGCTGGCCCGCCGCGACGAGACCCTGCCGCTCAAGGCCGGCCGCGCCCTGCTCGGCCTCGTCCTCACCGGCCTGGCGGTCGAGGCCGCGCTGGCGCCGATCGGCCTCTATCATTTCCACAAGACCGGGCTCTACGGCGCCTTCGCCAACATCGTCGCCATCCCGCTGACGACCTTCGTCGTCATGCCCTGCGAGGCGCTCGCCCTGCTGCTCGACACGGTCGGCCTCGGCGGCCCGTTCTGGTGGGCGACGGGGCAGGGGCTGCACTGGCTTCTCGTCCTCGCCCGCGCCACCGCCGCCTCGCCCGGCGCGGTGGCGATGCTGCCCGAGATACCGGACGGGGCCTATGCCCTGATGATCGGCGGCGGGCTCTGGCTCTGCCTGTGGCGGAGCGGGTTGCGGAGGTGGGGCCTGGCGCCGATCGCGGCCGGCGCGCTGTGGGCGGCGCTCACCCCGGCACCGGACCTGCTCGTCACCGGCGACGGGCGCCACGCCGCGGTGCGCGACGACGGCGGCGACGTCGCCATCCTTCGCACCCGCGCCGGCGACTATGTGAGGGGCATGCTCGCCGAATCCTCCGGGTTGGACGGGGACCTGCCCGACCTCGACGATGCCGGCCGCGCCGCCTGCACCGACGATGCCTGCACGATCGCGCTCCACAGGGAAGGGCGGGAATGGCGGATCCTGGCGCTTCGCACCCGCTACCGATTCGATATCGAGCCGCTGGTGCGTGCCTGCGCCGAGGCCGACATCGTCGTCGCCGAGCGCCGCCTTCCGCGCCGCTGTGCCCCGCGCTGGCTGAAGGCCGACGCGGGCCTCCTCGCCCGGACGGGCGGGCTGTCCATTGGGCTCGGCGACACGCCGCGCATCGAGACCGCCGCCGCCCGCTGGGGCGACCACCCCTGGGCGCCTAGCGCTTCCGCGCGCTCCGCTCGATCGCCATCAGTCCGCCGAGGCAGAGCATCACGGTGAGCATCGCCGATCCGCCGTAGGAGACGAGGGGGAGGGGGATCCCGACGACGGGGGCGAGGCCCATCACCATCATCAGGTTGATCGCGACGTAGAAGAAGATGGTCGTGGTCAGCCCCGCGGCGGTGAGCCGCGAGAAGCGGTCCTTCGCCTCCAGCGCCACCCCGATCCCCCATTTTATGACCAAAGCGTAGGCGACGATGATCAGCACGCCGCCGAGCAGGCCCCATTCCTCCGCCATGGTGGCGAAGATGAAGTCGGTGTGGTTCTCGGGCAGATACTGGAGGTGGCTCTGGGTGCCGTTGAGGAAGCCCTTGCCGAACAGCCCGCCCGATCCGATCGCGATCTGCGACTGGCGGATATGGTAGCCCGCGCCGCTCGGATCGGCTTCCGGGTTCATGAAGATCAGCACCCGCTGGCGCTGATATTCGTGCAGGAAGCTGAACGCGATCGGCCCGGCGACGGCGACGAAGGCGGCGCCCCCCGCGAACAGGCGCAGCGGCAGCCCGGCGAGGAACATCATCGTGATCCCGCCCGCAACCACCATCACGGCGGTGCCGAGATCCGGCTGGATGAGGATCAGGGCCGCGGGGACGCCGATCATCGCCGCGGCGGGCCACAGGGCGTTGAAGCGCCTCAGCTCGGCCACCGGCAACAGGTCGTAGAAGCGGGCGATGGCGAGGATGATCACCGGCTTCATCAGCTCGGAGGGCTGGAGGTTCATGAAGCCCAGGCTGAGCCACCGTTGCGCCCCCTTGCCGACGAAGCCCAGCGCCTCGACCAGGATGAGGAGCAGCAGAACGCCGCCATAGGCTGGAAAGGCGAAGGCCTTGATCCGCTGGATCGGCACCCGCGAGATGGCGACGGCGAGGCCGAGGAAGAGGATGAAGCGCACTGCCTGCGGAAGCGCCCAGGGCATCAGGTGCGCGCCCGCCGCCGAATAGAGGACGAGCAGTCCGAAGCCGGTGATGAACGTCACCAGCAGCAGCATGCGCCACGGCAGCTCGGCGATCGGCGCCGGGATCAGCGACTGGCTTCTCACGTCGTCTTCGTCGGCGGCAGGCGAGGATTCTGGGTGACGGCGGCGGGCCTTGGTTTCTCGACCGGCCGCGGCGGCGGGGCGGAGGGGCGCCAGGCGTCGGCGCGGCGCTTCATGCGCTCGGCCAGCGTCCCTCCCCATTGCTCCTCGAGCGCGGCCAGCGCCGCCATCGCCTTTCCTTTGTCGAACAGATAGGTGAGCGTGTCGCGGCACATCGGCGCGGCGACGGTGGCGCCCCAGCCGCCATGCTCGACGATCACCGCGCAGGCGTAGCGCGGCTTGTCGAACGGCGCGAAGCCGACGAACAGACTATGGTCGCGCATCTTCCAGGCGAGGCTCTCGTTCGAGCGGACCCCGCCCGAATTGCGCTCCGCCATGGTGATCCGGCGGACCTGCGCCGTCCCGGTCTTGCCGGCGAGCAGAACGCCGTCGATGGGGAGCTTGGCGATCAAAGCGGTGCCGGCGCGATTGACGACGTCCTTCATCGCGTCGCGGACGAAGGCGAGATGCTCGGGAGTCACCGGAAGCGGCGGCGGCTCCGGGTAGGCCTGGCCGCGCAGGATCCGCGGCACCAGCGCCCTGCCGCTGCCGATCCGGGCCGCCATCACGGCCAGCTGGAGCGGGTTCACCAGCACGTTGCCCTGGCCGATCGACATGTTGATCGTGTCGTACATCTCCCATTTTCGCTTGTACTTGCGGACCATCCATTCGGGATCGGGGACGGTGCCGAAGCGCTGGGTGGGGACGGGGAGGTCGAACCGCTCGCCGAAGCCCATCCGGTGGGCCATGGACGAGATCACCTCCGGCCCGGCCTGAAGGCTGGTATGGTAGAAATAGATGTCGCAGCTCTTCTCGACCGCCTCGTGCATGGCGATCGGGCCGTGATGCTTGTCGCAGTGGAAGATGGCGTTGCCGACCCGGTAGGCGCCGGTGCAGGTCACGCGCGCCTTGGGGTCGATGCCCTTTTCGAGGAAGGCCAATGACATCAGCGGCTTGATCGTCGAGCCCGACGGATAGAGGCCTTGCAGCACCTTGTTGATCATCGGGTGCCGCTCGTCCTCGGCCATCATGTCCCATTCCTTGTGGGAGATGCCGTCGGAGAAGCTGTTGGGGTCGTAGGCCGGCATCGAGGCCATGGCGAGGACGTCGCCGGTCTGGCAGTCGAGGACGACGATCGAGCCCGAATTGTCGCCCAGCCGCCGCGCCGCATAGGTGTGGAGGCCGATGTCGATGGTCAGCGGCAGAACGCCGCCGGTGCGGTCGGGAAGGGTGGAGAGCTCGCGCACAAGCTTGCCGTGCGCCGTCACCTCGATCCGCTGCGCGCCGGGATGGCCGCGAAGGCGCTGCTCCATCGTCTTCTCGAGCTCGTCCTTGCCGACCTTGAACCCCGGCGTGATGAGCAGGGGATTCTTGTTCTCGGCCTGGTAATCCTCCTTGGAGGGGCTACCGACATAGCCGACGAGGTGGGCGACGGCCGGCCCTTCCGGGTAGAAGCGCGAGAAGGAGCGGAGCGGCGACACGCCGGGCAGTTCGGCCAGCCGCACGGCGACCGCCGCATATTTCTCGAACGACAGATTCTCCGCGACCGGCACCGGCTGGTAGCCCGCCGCATTGGCCAGCCCCTCGCGGATCCGGTCCACCTCGTCCGGCGGCAGCTCGAGCAATTGGGTGAGCTCGGCGAGCACCCGATCCGGCTCCTTCAGCCGGTCGGGGATGAGGTCGACCCGGAAGTCGCTCCGGTTGACCGCGATCGGCTGGCCGTAGCGGTCGACGATCCACCCCCGCCGCGGCGGGATCAGCCGCATCTGCACGCGGTTCGATTCGGAGAGCAATTTGTAGCGCTCGTTCTCCGCGATGGAGATCCACGCCATGCGCGCGCCGAGGGCCGTCGCCACCACCCCCTGGCCGGCGCCGAGCACGATCGCCCGGCGGGTGAAGCTGAACGCTTGCGAATGCTCGGTGACCGGCGGGCGGGGGCGGCGGCGGCGCTTCATCGCGAGAGCCGCCAGCGATCGAGCGCGATGACGATCCGCGCCACCAAAGGGTAAGCGAAGACGGAGAGCGCGAATTGCGGCGCCAGCACCATCGGATCGACGCGGCTTCCCATCTCCCTGGCGACATACCAGGTGCCCGCGGTGTAGCCGAGGATCGCCAGCGAGGCGAACAGCCAGTCCATCCAGTAATCGCGCCAGCCGACCCGGCTGTCGACCAGGTCGAAGACGAGGAAGGTGAGGGTCCACAAGGCCATAGACTGGCCGATCGGGTGGCCGGCGACGAGGTCGTCGAACAGGCCCAGGGGCAGGGCCATCCAGGCGACCCACAATTCCGGCCTCAGCAGCCGCCAGGCGAGCACCACGAGATAGGCGAAATCGGGCACGAGCGGGGCGGCGGCGACGTACGGCACGAGGTCGACGAGGCAGGCGGCGAGGCTTGAGAAGATCGGCACGGTCTGCCGCCGGAAGCCCCAGAGGGCGACGTCGCGGGTCGACCCGGCGATCCGGCTCACTGGTCCGCCCCCTGCAGGGCCTGGGCGGTCCTGGGGGACAAGGGCTCCGCCGCGGTGGGCTGGTAGACCTTGAGCACCATCGCGTAATCGACGCGCGACGGGTCGGCCAGCGGCCTCGCCACCGTCCGGTCGCCGTCGATCGCCGCCACCACCGCGACGGGGATGTTCGGGGGATAGATGCCGCCGATGCCCGAAGTGACCAGAATGTCGCCGCGCCGGAACGGATTCTTGCCGACTTCCAGAGTCTTGAGATCGATCGTTCCGTCGCCGTGGCCGGTGGCGATGGCCGGCGTGCCGTCGCGGACCAGGCGGACCGGGACGTTGCTCGCCGCGTCGCTGACCAGCAGCACCCGGCTCGCCCAGCGGCCCCGCTCGATCACCCGGCCGATCAGCCCCTCGGGCGCCCGCACGGGCTGGCCCGGTTCGATTCCGGACGACGCGCCGGCCGAGAGCGTGGCGAGGCGCCGCACCGAATCGAACGAGGAGCCGACGATCGTCGTCACCGCCACCGGATCCGGCACCTCCTGGGTCAGCTTCAGCATCGCCTTCAACCGCCGGTTGTCGAGTTCGGTGGTCTTGGCCTGGACGAGCGCCCGGCGCTCGGCGGCAAGACGGCGCCTGAGCTCGGCATTCTGGGCGCCCGCGCCCAGATAATCGCCGACGGAATCGACGAGGCCGCCAAAGAACCCCCTGATGCCCTGGCCCACGGCGCTGATCGGCCTCGTGGCGTCGAGCGCGGCGCCCTTCAGCGCCCGAAAACCGGTCGGGTCGACCGTCGCGACGACGAGCAGGAGCAGGGCGAACAGGATCCCGCCTACGGCGACCACGTAGCCGAGAAACAGTCCGTATTGCGCCCTTCGGGAAAATCCGGGGCGCCGAGTGGATGGCGGCGCCACCTCAGTGTGCCGTCACCCCAGCGAAAGCTGGGGTCCAAGCGGAGTTTTCGATCGGGCACGGCCACCGTATGGATGCCAGCCTTCGCTGGCATGACGGGGAACGCGTAGACATCGAGCGACCTCCCCAGGGTGAGCGCTCAGGCGGTCAGCAGGACGCCGCGGAAGATCTCTTCCTCGAGCGCGCGGCCCGTGCCGATCGCGACGCAGGTCAGGGGATCGTCCGCCACCGTCACCGGCAGCCCGGTCTCGTCGCGCAGCACCTCGTCCAGCCCCTGCAGGAGCGCTCCGCCGCCGGTCAGGACGATGCCCTGGTCGACGATGTCGGCGGCGAGCTCGGGTGCGGTGTTCTCGAGTGCGATCCTGACCCCCTCGACGATCGTCCCGACCGGCTCCGACAGCGCCTCGGCGATCTGCCGCTGGTTGATCGTGATCTCCTTGGGGACCCCGTTGACCAGGTCGCGGCCCTTGATGTGGACCGAGAGGCCCTCGCCGTCGACCGGCGGCTTGGCGATCCCAACCTGCTTCTTGATCCGCTCGGCGGTCGCCTCGCCGATCAGGAGGTTGTGGTTGCGGCGGACGTAGGAGGAGATGGCCTCGTCCATCTTGTCGCCGCCGACCCTCACCGACGTCGTATAGGCGAGGCCGCGCAGGCTGAGCACTGCGACCTCGGTCGTGCCGCCGCCGATGTCGACGACCATCGAGCCGATCGGCTCGGTCACCGGCATGTCGGCGCCGATCGCCGCCGCCATCGGCTCCTCGATCAGCCACACCTGGCTGGCGCCGGCGTTGGAGGCGGCGTCGCGGATCGCGCGCCGCTCGACCGAGGTGGAGCCCGACGGCACGCAGATCACGATCTCCGGCCAGCGCGGGAAGCGGCGCTTGCCGTGCACCTTCTGGATGAAATGCTTGATCATCTGCTCGGCGACGTCGATGTCCGCGATCACCCCGTCCCTCAGCGGGCGGATCGCCTCGATCTGGTGGGGGGTCTTGCCCATCATCATCTTGGCGTCGTCGCCGACCGCCTTCACGCGCTTCACCCCGTTGATCGTCTCGATCGCGACGACCGACGGCTCGTTCAGCACGACGCCGCGGCCGCGCACGTAGACGACGGTGTTCGCCGTGCCGAGGTCGATCGCCATGTCGTGGGACGGGAACTTGAAGAAACGCATGAATGACATCGGTAGGTCCGTTTCTCGAAAGGTTGCGCCATCGGCTCCCGGCCGCGGCGCCTCTGCTGCCTCTATAGGATGGCCCCCAAGCTTCTTCCACAAATGAGTTAACGGAAGCTCGCGGGATGGCGATGGTTGGGCTAAGCTCGCCGACGATGTCAATACGCCGCCTGCCCGAGCATCTGGTCAACCGCATCGCCGCCGGTGAAGTGGTGGAAAGACCGGCCAGTGCGTTGAAGGAGCTGGTCGAGAACGCGATCGACGCCGGCGCCACCCGCATCGCAATCGCTCTCGCCGGCGGCGGCATCGAGCGGATCGAGGTGGTCGACGACGGCTGCGGCATGGCGCCGGCCGAGATGGCGCTGGCGCTGGAGCGGCACGCCACCTCCAAGCTGCCCGGCGACGAGATCGAGGCGGTGACCACCCTGGGCTTTCGCGGGGAGGCGCTGCCGTC
>JAXDPA010000111.1:0-14482 GCA_034668685.1 Sphingomonadales bacterium
CCGGCTACGGCTTCCTCTCCGAGAATGCCCGCTTCGCCGAGATCGTCGAATCGCACGGCATCGTCTGGATCGGCCCCAAGCCCGAGCATATCCGGGTGATGGGCGACAAGATCGAGGCCAAGCGCACGGCGGCCAAGCTCGGCCTCCCGCTCGTCCCCGGCTCGGACGGGCCGGTCGAGGGCATCGGCGAGGCGAAGGAGGTCGCCAGGGCGGCCGGCTATCCGGTCATCGTCAAGGCGGCGTCCGGCGGCGGCGGGCGGGGCATGAAGGTGGTTCGCTCCGAGGACGAGCTCGAGGCGCAGATCAGCCAGGCGCGCTCGGAAGCGAAGAACGCGTTCGGCGACGACACCGTCTACATCGAGAAATATCTCGGCGACCCGCGCCACATCGAGTTCCAGATATTCGGCGACGGCGAGGGCAAGGCGGTGCATCTGGGCGAGCGCGACTGCTCGCTGCAGCGCCGCCACCAGAAGGTGCTCGAGGAGGCCCCCTCCCCGGTCGTCTCCCCGGCCGAGCGAGACCGGATGGGCGGCATCGTCGCCACAGCGATGGCCGAGATGGGCTATCGCGGCGCCGGGACGATCGAGTTCCTCTACGAAGGCGGCGAATTCTACTTCATCGAGATGAACACGCGGCTGCAGGTCGAGCATCCGGTGACCGAATATATCACCGGCATCGACCTGGTCCGCGAGCAGATAAGGGTCGCCGCCGGCGAGGGCCTGTCGTGCGAGCAGGGCCAGATCAGCTTCCGCGGCCACGCCATCGAATGCCGGATCAACGCCGAGGACCCGCAGACCTTCGCGCCCTCGCCCGGACTGGTGAAGAATTACGTGGCGCCGGGCGGGATGCACGTGCGGGTCGATAGCGGCCTCTACGCCGGCTACCGGGTGCCGCCTTATTACGATTCGATGATCGCCAAACTCATCGTCTACGGCTCGACCCGCGAGCGCTGCATCATGCGGCTGAGGCGGGCGCTCGAGGAGTTCGTCGTCGACGGCCTCAAGACCACCATCCCCCTCCACCAGAAATTGATCGAGGACCCGGAATTCCAGCGGGGTGAGTATACGATCAAGTGGCTGGAGGAATGGCTCGCGAGGGAGGAATAAAGCAACCGTCCGGGGAACGGTTGCTCCGAGTGAGCGAGCCATCTGCGCGGGAAGCCTAGCGCGCGGTTCGCCAAAATGGACTGATATCCAGTCCAAAATAGACTGATGTGCCACGCGCATTGTTGCTGCCGTTAACCCATGTTACTCTCCCGAAACATAGCGGGGGAACAGGGCTATGCGGGGGCATCTCAAACTATTTCTGCTTTCGGCGGCGGCGTTGCTGCCGATCGCCGGCATGGCGGCGGCTCAAGCGGGTCCGGTCACCTATCTGGACCAGGGACAAGCCTGGACGCCCGCGACGCGGGCGGATTTCTATACCCGCGACCAGGGCGCGCAGATGATCCCGCTCGCCTGGCTCAAGGCGCTGAAGACGCCGGACGGCCAGCCGTTCCTCGCCGACGGCCTCGCCCGCTACGGCTATCTTCCCAACCCGGCGAGCAAGGCCGGATTGCCGATCGGCTTCACCCTGGCCGGTCCCGCCGGCAACCAGATGGCGGGAATGACCTGCGCGGCCTGCCACACCCGCCAGATCGTCGCCGGGGGGCAGGAATATCGGGTCGACGGCGGGCCGGCCTTGTCCGACTTCCAGGCGCTCCTCCACGACATGGACGTGGCGGCGGGGCCCGTGGCGAGCGACCCCGCGGCGTTTGCGTCTTTCGCTTCCGCGGTCCTCGGCCCTCATGCGCCGGCATCGAAGGTGGCGCGGCTCAAGCAGGATTTCGGTCTCTGGTATGCGCGCTGGCACGCATTGATGGCCGGGGCGCTTCCGGCCGACCCGTGGGGGCTGGGCCGTCTCGACGCCGTGAGCATGATCTTCAACCGGCTGACCGGCCTCGATCTCGGCCCGCCGCCGACCTACATCATCGCCTCGAACATCCTGCCGGCCGACGCCCCGGTGCGCTACCCCTTCCTGTGGAACGCGCCCATCCAGGACAAGACCCAATGGCCGGGCTTCTCCGACAATGGCGACGACATCCTCGCGCTCTCGCGCAACCTCGGCGAGGTCTACGGCGTGTTCGGCACCTACCACCCCAAGAAGGAATGGTGGCATTTCTTCGGGATCAACTTCCTCTCCGGCAATTCGGCCAATTTCGGCGGCCTCGGCAAGCTCGAGGGGCTGGTCAAGAAGATCGGCGCGCCGAAATGGCCGTGGCCGCTCGATCCGGCCCTCGTCGCCCGCGGGAAGGTCATCTACGAATGGTCGACGGCCCAAGGCGGCTGCGCCGATTGCCACGGCCAGCGGCCCGGCAAGGAACGCTTCCTGTTCAGGAAGACCTGGGCGACTCCGATCATGGACGTCGGCACGGACAGCCACGAGCACGACATCCTCGCCCACACGTCCAATTCAGGCGTGCTCACCGGCGTGCAGATTCCGTTCGGGTCCAAGATCCAGCCGAACGACAAGACCTTCTCCCTGCTCGGCATCTCGGTGATCGGATCGATCCTCCAGCATTACACGACCTTGCTCACCGCTTCCCGAGCGCACCACGCGCCCACCGGGAAGACTCCGAGCGCGCCGAAGCTCCGGCCCGAACAATCCGAGTTGAGCGGCGCCTTCCGCGGGCCCGCCGCCGGGACCGGGCCGGCTCAATTCCCCTACGAATCCCGGGTGCTCTATGGCATCTGGGCCGCGGCGCCCTACCTCCACAACGGCTCGGTCGCCACGCTCGCCGACCTGCTCAAGCCCGCCGCCCAGCGCCCGGCGAGCTTCCCGGTCGGCCGCTATTACGACACGCACGCGGTGGGGCTGGCCGCGGACCAGCACGGCTCGCCCTATATCCGGACGACGACCGGCTGCGAGGCGCGCAACTCCGGCAACAGCCGCTGCGGGCACGAATACGGGACCAATCTCTCCCCAGCCGACAAGCAGGCGCTGCTCGAATATCTCAAGAGCATGTGAGGAGCGCGAAGCCCAGAGGCCCCGCCATCGACACCATCCTCCGGCCATCCTAAGAAGGCCGTCCATTCGGGGGGAGATAAACGCATGGTGCTCTGGATCGTGCTGGCGGTCGTCGTCATCGGCCTGCTGTGGCTTGTCGCCATCTACAACCGGCTGGTGCGCCTCCGGGCGCTGGTGAAGGAGGGGTTCAGCGGCATCACCGTCCAGCTCCGCCGCCGTGCGGACCTCGTTCCGAACCTGGTCAGCACCGTCCAGGGCTATGCCACCCACGAGCGCGAGGTGCTCACCCAGGTGACAGAGCATCGCGCCGACGCGGTCGGCGCCCGCACCGTCGCCGAGACCGCCCAGGCCGACGCGGCGATGACCGGGATGCTCGGCCGTCTGATGGCCGTCGCCGAGGCCTATCCCGACCTCAAGGCCGACGACAATTTCCGCCAGCTCCAGACCGAGCTCGCCGAGATCGAGGAGCAATTGCAGGGCGCCCGACGCTATTACAATGCGACGGTGCGCGACCTCAACACCAGCATCCAGTCCTTCCCCAACGTCACCATCGCCCGGCCGATGGGCTTCACCGAGGCGGAATTCTACCAGGACGACGATGCGTCGATCCAGACGGCCCCGGTGGTGAAGTTCGGCGCCGGAGCCTGAGCCGGTGAGCCTGCTTAGGCCGCGCCTCGCGCTGCTCGCCGCCGCCTTCCTGTTCGCCGCGCCGGCCTCCAGCCAGAGCGACGAGGACGAGCGCATCCTCTCTTTCTCGAGCGACGTCGCCGTGCAGCGCGACTCCAGCCTCGAGGTGACCGAGACGTTCCGGCTCCGCGCCGAGGGCATCGAGATCAAGCATGGCCCGTTTCGCGATTTTCCCACCGCCCTGGACAAGGACGGCCGCCGAATCCGCGTCGGGTTCGAGGTCGAGGGGGTCGAGCGCGACGGCCACAAGGAGCCGTGGAAGACCCTATCGATCGAGAACGGCGTCCGGGTCCGCATCGGCGACCCCGACACCCTGATCGAGCATGGCGAGCACGTCTACACCTTGCGCTATCGCACCACCCGCCAGCTGCGCTTCTACAAGGATTTCGACGAGGTCTACTGGAACGCGACCGGCAACCAGTGGATATTCCCGATCGACGTGGCGGAGGCGCGCATCCGATTGCCCGAGCCGGTGTCGTTCGGCCAGCGCGGCGCCTATACCGGGCCCGAGGGGGAAACCGGGCGGCACGAGGCCGAGGTCGTCGAGGAGCGGCCGGGCGAGATCCTGTTCCGCACCACCGCCGGCCTCGGGCCGCACGAAGGACTGACCGTCGGCGTCGACTTTCCGAAGGGCGTCGTCACGGCGCCCAAGCCGCCGACGCCAACCCAGGCCTGGCTCGCTCAGAATGCTCCCTGGGGAGCCGGCCTCCTCGGCTTCCTGGGTCTCTGCTTCTTTTACTACGAGGCCTGGCGGAAGGCCGGCCGCGGACCGCGGGCGGGCACGATCGTGCCGTTGTTCACGCCCCCCGAGGGGATGTCGGCGGCGGCTCTGCGCTACGTCCGCCGCATGGGCTACGACAACCGCGCCTTCGCCGCGGCGATCGTCGAGGGCGGGGTCGACCACAAGCTCCGCCTGGTCGAGGAGAAGCACGGCCTGTTCCGACACAAGACGACGACGATCGAGAAGACCGGCGAGCCGGACGACATGCCGCCGCCCGAGCGCTCGATGCTGGAAGCCCTGTTCGCCGGCGGCGACAGCATCGAGATGAAGCAGGAGAACCACACGACCTTCGAGGCCGCCCAGAAGGGGCTTCGCGAGGGCCTGCAGGCCGCCTATCTCGACAAGACCTTCCACACCAACAAGGGCTGGGCCTGGACCGGCCTGGTGCTGGTGATGGCGGCGATGCTGCTGGTCGGCGCCGTCATCGCCCTCACCGATCCCTGGGGCGCGCCCAACGCCTGGGGCGCGCCGGTGCTCGGCCTGCTTCTCGCCGTCGCCGGGCTCGCCGCGGGCCTGCGCTCGCGCTTCGCCGGACCGGGGCGGAGCTGGTGGCTCGCCGCGCTGTCGATGCTGCTGATCGCGGGCGGCGGCTTCATGCTGACCGCCGCCTTCGCGGTCGCGTCCGACGCCGGCCTGATCCTGCCGATGCTGGTGCCTTTGCTCATCCTGCCCTTCGCGCTCACCGCGTTCAGCTGGATGGCGGCGCCGACTGTGGAAGGGCGGCGGATCATGGACGAGATCGCCGGCTTCGAGAAATATCTCTCGGTCACCGAGGAGAACCGGCTGGAGACCCTCCACCCGCCGGAAAAGACCCCGGAGCTGTTCGAGCGCTATCTGCCCCACGCCATCGCGCTCGAGGTCGAGAATCGCTGGGCCGACCGCTTTTCCGCGGTTCTCGCCGCGGCGGCCGCCGACCCGACCCGCAACCAGGGGGCGATGGTCTGGTACGTCGGCAGCGGCAACGCCTGGGACGACCCCGGCAGTTTCGCCTCCGACCTGGGCTCCGGCCTCACCGGCAGCGTCGCCTCCGCCTCGACCGCGCCCGGCTCGAGCGGCGGCTCGTCCGGCGGCGGCGGAGGCGGCGGAGGGGGCGGAGGCTGGTGACCTTGCCCGGCACCCGGCGAGGCGCCTAGGCTCGCCGGTTCCACCTCGGGGAAGCATCATGGCCGACAAGTTCCAGCTCTCGCTCGCGCCGGAAAAGCTCTGGCAGGCGATCAATCCGTGGAGCTTCTACAACCAGGGGGCGCAGCTCGGCTTCGTCAACATCAACCTCGGCCAGACCGCGCATCCCGAGATCGAGCAGAAGGTGCTCGACGAGGTGGGCAGCTACGGCCGCCAGCTCGGCCGGATCGGCGATGCGCTCGAAGTGCTGATCGACCATTTCGACTCGAAGGGCCTCGGCAAGCCCGAGAAGGACGCGCTCGCCATCCTCAAGGGCCAGCTCGCCGAGATCCGCAAGGTGAAGCAGCGAGAGCGCGGCCAGGCCGCCGCCTGAACCTGCTTTCTTCCTGCGTTCCCGCTTACTTCCAGAGGAGGAGCAGGAGCACCAGCAGCAGCAGGAAGAGCAGCAGGCAGAGGAGCATGCACCACCAGCAACGGCGGCCCGCTCCGTCTCCGCCCCCGCCGCCGCCACCGGCCGGCGGAGTCACGACGACCGGCGGCCGGTCCGGCTGCCCGACCACGACGACGGGCCCGGTCCCCGGATCCCACTGCGCCGGCACGGTGTAGGTGCCGTCGCCATTGTCGACCGGATCGCCGGCGATCGTCGTCCCCGAGCCGCCGGTCAGCGTCAGGCCGTCGCCGCGGCCCGGGCCGACGAGATTGCCGTAGGGGTCGCGCGGGGTCAGCACGATGACCCCGGTCGCGGCCCCGCCGGGGGCCGTGCCCTGCTGGTGGGGATCGACCCCCGTCCTGCCGGGATCGACGCCGGGCTCGACATGGACCGTCCATTGCAGCTCGCGGCTCGACACGCAGCCCTCGCCGTAGGTGGCGACGCAGTGGAAGCTATATTCGCCCTCGGCCTTGAGCAGGTCGTCGAACGGATGGCCGTACACCCCGTCCGGCTCGAACACGCCGCCCGTGTCGGCCGGCGAGGCGAAGAGCTCGTAGGTGTCGCTCGCATAAGCGATGGGCGGCTTGCCGGTCTGTTGCGCGATGGCGCGAAGCGTCGCCTGGCGCGCCGGGATCGTGTCGCCGCCGATCGTGACCGGCGGCTTCAGGCCGGCGCGCGCGAGGAGGTTGCCGGCGGCGTCGACCGGCCGCTTGATCGTGACCTTCACCCGGGCGTTGTCCGGCGAGCCGCGGCCGCGGCCGTAGGAGAGGAAGACGATCGGGTTGATCTTGTCGCCCGTGTAGAAGCGGGTCGCCGGCAGGGCTCGGCCCAGCCTCGGTCCGCCGCTGGCGATGACGTTGACGAAATAGCGGGTCTCGGGCTCGGGCGGCGGGAACTCGCCGCCGCCGCCGGGCCGATACACCACCACCTGCCATTGGCCGTCGCGCTCGCCCGCGTGAGGCAGCGGAACCTTGAGGAAGGTCCAGGTCCGTCCGGTCGAGGAGTCGGTGCCCGGAGTCCCTTCGGTGAAGACGGAGCCGCCGGGGGTGTGCACCTCGATCAAGAGGCTCGCGTCGACATTGTCCCAGCCGACGACGATGGTGATCCGCTCCTCGCCGCACACGTTGAAGGTGAAGGGCGAGGCTCGGCGCTGGTCGGCCGGAAGCACGAACTCGGGGTCGGCGAGCAGCCCCGCCTCGAAGATGTTGCCGAACGCCTGCGAGAAATATTTCTCGAGCTGCAGGCTGCTGTCGGCACGGGCGTAGCGGCCGTTATGGGCCTGGGCGAGCGAGGTGAGCAGATTGCCGTCGAGATCGCCGTCGGCGCCGTAGCCGATCGCGTCGATGTCGAACCCGGAGATGGCGCTCTGGACGCTCATGTCGCCGACCTTCGGGCCGGTATTTTCGAGCCCGTCGGTGAGCAGGAGGAGGGTCCGTGGATTGGCGCCGCCGGCCGGCAGCTGCTGGGCCGCGGTCTTGAGGCCGTCGCCGATGGCCGTCGCTCCGTCGGCGTGGAGGCCGGCGAGGATCTTGGTGGTGAAAGGCGGCGGACCGATCAGGGCCTGCTTGTTGGCGGTGGTGGCGGTGTGACGCGAGAAATCGAGATTCGGCGTCGTGCTGAACGAGACGAGGCCGATATGGTTGTCCGACCCGGTACGGATCAGCTGGATGAACAAAGACGCGGCGTCGCGCGCCTCGTCGATCTTCGGCCGCCCGCTGGCGCCCGCCAGCCCCATGCTCCCCGAACGGTCGAAGACGATCATCACGTCGCGGCTCGCCGGCGGATCGACCGGCGGGTTGGCGACGTCTTCGAGGATGCTCGCGCTCGGATAATAGCGCAGGTTGGTCCCCGAGCAGGGTGCTCCGTCGGCAAGGACTCCGACGATCCGGCCGGCGGCGTCGAACAGGCCCGAGCCGGAGCTTCCGCCCGAAACGTGGACGTTGCTGGAGGCACGGACGCCGAGGGAATCGCTGGACGTGACGGTGGCGAACCCTTCGCCGTGCGGGATGGAGAGCTTCTTCACGGCGCCGTTCGGGTGGTGAAGCCCGAAGATCTGCTCTCCCGCGCCCGGAATGTCGTGCCGCAGCTGGATCGGCGGGAGGCCGGGAGGGACCTCGAGCTGGAACAGGCAGTAATCGACCCCGCCGCTCGGCTGGTCCCAATGCTGGGCGATGACCTTCTTCACCTTGAAGAAGCGGGGCTTATAGTCCCCGGCGCGGTTGCCGTTCTCGTCGGTCTCGTAGTTGAAGATGACCGAGCTCGATCGGGCATGCTCGTCTGCGTCCGCCATGCAATGGCCCGCGGTGATGACGAGATCGGGCCCGATCAGGGTGACGGAGCAGGTGGAAAGAATGTCGATCTGCGGCGACAAATTCTCGGCCTTGTCGACATGGATGATCATGCCGACGCTGCGCGAGACGGCGCGCCGGAGGTCGCCCGCGGGGATTTTGGCGACATTTTCCCAATCCGGCGGCGGGGCGCAGAACCAGAGCGGATCGTAAGTCGGCTCGAGATAGGGGGAGTCGAGCAGGAACGGATCGCAATTGGAGACCACGCCGGGCTTGGGAGGATCGCCGCTGTGCCCCTCGCCGCGGCCATATTTGTCGAGGACGACGCTGCCCGTCGCGCCGCCGCCGTCGCGAATGTAGCGGATCGGCACCTTTTTGTCGGCGAAGGCCGCGACGTTGATCGGGCGAGTCCAGAAATCGGCGCCGTTGGCCGAGGTGAACACGTCCATCGAGTCCGCGCCGTCATAGCCGAGGTCGACCTCGAGCCGGTTGTTGCCCGGCAGGCTCGCGGAAGCGAAATGGAGGATGAGCAGCTTGGTGCCGCTCGGCGCGGGAACGTGCTGGAACTTCAAGGTCCAGGTGTCCGGCCCGTCGGTCGCGGGTCCCGCGTCCGGGCCGAGATGAATGGCTGGCGATACGGTCTGAACCGTTCCCACGATATGAGACATGATGCCCCTCCCTTGACTTGGCCCGCCGCAATGCGGACGAAGTCGATTTCCCGGGATTAACTTAAGCGATTCTGTGCGAGTCCACAAACAGGATGGGCAGGCAGCGCGGCTTGTCTTCCAAGGGATTGAGAATCCGTTGCTTTGTCTCTCTCCTTCAAACTAAAGAAGGCCCTATTCGCGCTGGTTACGTATCCGAAACGGATACAAAGGTGGCGGCGGAAAAAAACGCGATGCGCGGCACTTTCGCGAACTTCCGCACCTTCCAAAGGGTCCCGCTCGACAAGCCTTCCGAGCCGCGCCACAAAGCGGCGCAATGACCGCCGCCGCCATCCCGGAACCGCTCACCCGCTCGCAGAAGAGCGCGATCCTGGCGAGCTATCTCGGCTGGACGCTGGACGCCTTCGATTTCTTCCTGATGGTGTTTTCGATCGAGGCGATCGCGCGCGATTTCGGCACCGACGTCAAACCGGTTACCGAAGCTCTCTTCTACACCCTCGCCGCCCGGCCCTTCGGCGCCTTCTTCTTCGGGTGGCTGGCCGAACGATACGGCCGGCGGCCGGTGATGATGGTCGTTATCCTGCTCTTCTCGGTCTTCAGCTTCGCCTCGGGCTTCGCGCCGACGCTATCCTCGCTGCTCCTCATTCGCGCGCTGTTCGGCTTCGCCATGGGCGGAGAATGGGGCGTCGGCGCGGGTCTCGTCATGGAGACGATACCGCCCCGGCTGCGCGGTCCGGTCTCGGGGCTGCTGCAGTCGGGCTATCCGTCCGGCTTCTTCATCGCGAGCCTCGCTTATTACCTGCTGTTCGACACGATCGGCTGGCGCGGCATGTTCATGATCGGAATCGCGCCCGCCCTGCTCGTCTTCCTCATCCGCATCCATGTCGAGGAGAGTCCCGCCTTCGAGGCGCGGCGGCACCGGCCGCGCGTCAATCCCGTCGGCGAAATCCTCCGCCACTGGAAGATCGCTCTCTACCTGGTCGTGCTGATGACTGCCTTCAACTTCTTCAGCCACGGCACGCAGGACCTCTACCCGACCTTCCTCAAGAAGCAGCATCATTTCGATACCCACACGGTGGGCATCCTCACTGCCGTCATGAACCTCGGCGCCATGATCGGAGGCATCAGCTTCGGTGTCTGGTCCGAACGGATCGGACGCAGGCGCGCGATCATCATTGCCGCGCTGCTCGCGCTGCCAGTCATCCCGCTCTGGGCCTTTGCGCAAACGCCGGTGATGCTGGCGGCAGGCGGCTTCCTGATCCAGGTGGCGGTGCAGGGCGCCTGGGGCATCGTCCCGGTCCATCTCAACGAGCTTTCGCCGCCGCTCGCGCGGGGACTCTTCCCCGGCTTCGCCTATCAATTGGGCAACCTTATCGCCTCGAGGAACGGCCCCATGCAGGCGGGGATCGCCGAGGGGCACGGCAACAATTACGGCCTCGCCCTCGCCCTCGTTGCCGGCGTGACGGCAGTGGTGCTGGCGGTGTGGACCTGGTTCGGACCGGAGCGGCGGGACGTTGATTTCGTGGAGGAGGCGCGGCGCGCATGAAGGCGACCATCTACCACAACCCCAATTGCGGGACGTCCCGCAACACGCTCGAGCTGCTCCGCGAATCCGGCGCCGAGGTGGAGGTGATCGAATATCTGAAGACCCCGCCCAGCCGCGCTGCGCTGAAGCGCCTTTACCAGCGCGCCGGGCTGAAACCGAGCGAGGGCCTGCGCAGCCGCGAGGACGCCGCCTCGGCCCTGCGCGACGCGGGCGACGAGGAAGCAGTGCTCGACGCGATGGCCGCCAACCCGATCCTCATCGAGCGCCCGCTCGTCGAGACGGAGAAGGGTGTCCGGCTGTGCCGGCCCAAGGAGAGGGTGCGGGAAATATTGTAGCGAAGACCGCTCTCGGCTTAGACCGGGGTGGGGAGGGCCGGCTCGTGACGACCAGTCTGACGCTTCGAATCGCTTCGATCATCTCCTTGCTGTTCGCCGTCGGCCATTCCGTCGGCGGACTGCAGAAATGGTCGCCGACCGAGGACAATGCGGTCCTCAAGGCGATGACCGACGTGCACTTCCCGGCCATGGGGGTCAGCCGGTCCTATCTCGATCTCTATCTCGGCATGGGCTGGACGATCAGCGTCTTCATGCTGCTCCAGACGGTGCTGCTTTGGCAGATGGCCTCGCTGGCGCGGAGCGATCCCGCCCGGCTGAGCGGAATGATCGCCGCTTTCGCGCTCGCCAATCTCGCAGGCGGCATCATCGCCTGGCGGTTGATCCTGCCGGTCCCCGCGCTGTTTTCGGCCGTCTTGGCGGTCGCCCTCGCCGCCGCCTACATGGCAGCGCGCCGCGCCCCGATCGCTGAACTGCCCGAACGGCGTTGACCTCGGCCGCGCCGCGCGACAAGCGCCGCGCATGATCGATCCCGACATGCTGCTGCGCGCTTATGCGATCGGTGTGTTCCCGATGTCCGACGGGCGTGAGACGAACGAGGTCTTCTGGGTCGAGCCGAAGTGGCGGGCGATCATCCCGATCGAGGGGTTCCGCTTGTCCCACTCGCTCCGCAAGACGCTTCGCGCCGGTACCTTCGAGGTCACCGCCGATCGCGCGTTCGGCGACGTCATCCGTCGCTGCGCGGAGCGGGAGGAGACCTGGATCAACCGGTCGATCGAGGAGAGCTTCGTGCGCCTCCACCAGCTGGGACGGGCCCATTCGATCGAATGCTGGCAGGGCGGCAAGCTCTCCGGGGGCCTCTATGGAGTCGCGCTCGGGGGCGCCTTCTTCGGCGAGAGCATGTTCTCGCGGCGCCGCGACGCCTCGAAGGTGGCGCTCGCCTGGCTGGTCGCGCGGCTGAAGGTCGGCGGCTACCGTCTGCTCGACTGCCAGTTCATGACCGAGCACCTGCGCAGCCTCGGCGCGATCGAGATCAGTCAGAAAGACTATCTGGCGCTATTGGACTCGGCGGTCGGGGGATTGGGCGCGGCGGGCGGCGACGCGGCGGGCGCGGGGGCCGCAGCCGGCGCGGCGGCGCGGGCCGAAGGCGCGGAATTCGGCGCGCTCGACCGGCTGCTCGCCGCCGATCCGGCGCGGACCGTCGACGCGCCGGCTTCCGGATGCGTCATCGCGCAGCTCTTGACCCAGACGTCGTAGACCGGGTGCTCGACGACGTTGAGCGAGGGAGTCTCCTTGTAGAGCCAGCCCGAGAAGCGGCGGCGGAAGTCGCCGTGGGTGTCGCGGATGAAGACCTGGACGAAGGCGCCGGTGAGCTTCTGGGCCTCCCACGGCGCCGTCGTCTCGCAGGCGCGCAGCCGGATGATGACGTCCTTGACCCGCAACGCCTGGCCCGGCTTCATGACGAGGTCGCGCGACAGGCCGTTGCGCTTGTTCAAAAGCCCGATCACGGCCACCCGATCCTTCATCGGAGTCGTTCCGGGGGCTTCGGAGACGATCGTCTGCGGGATGTCGACGATCGGCGCCTCGCCGCCGCTTTGCCCTCCGGCCGGCGCCTTGTGGCAGCCGGAAAGCGCCGCCAGCCCCACCGCGAACGCCGCGAAACCGCCCCCGCGCGTCATGCCTTGTCCGGGGTCCACGCCTCGTAGTCGCCGCTCGCCGCCGGGCGCTGGCGGCCCCGCTCGATGGCGCCCGAGGGGCGGTAGGCGAAGGGGGTGCCGGTGAGGTTTGGGGTCGGCGGCTTGAGGAACTTGGGCGGCGGCGGCAGCGATTCGTCGGGAACGCCGTCGATCTGGTGGTGGAGCCAGGCATACCATTCGGGCGGGATCCGGCTGGCGTCGTTGGGGCCGTTATAGACGACGAACCGGCGGCCGCCCTTCTTGGCGGCGTAATAGATATTGCCCTGGTCGTCGGTGCCGACCCTGCGGCCCAGGCGGCGGATCTCCAGCGCGGTGCCGATCGTCGCGCCGTCCCACCAGGTGAAGATCTTCTTCAAGAAGCCCATCGCCGCCGCCTAGCGCCGATGGCGAGGCTCGCGCAAGCCTCGCACCTTTTCAGTTCGGCTCGACCTCGACGGCGAGAGGCCCCTTGCGGCCGAGCGCGATGCGGGCGCGGAGCGGCTGATCGGGCGCGAGGTCGGCGAGGCCGCCGCGGCGCACCGTCTCCATGTGGACGAAAATGTCCTGGCTCTCGTCTTCGTCCCGAACCAGGAAGCCGTAACCCTTCAGGCGATTGAACCACTTCACCCGCACCGGCTCGAAGGCGCCGGCCTCGTCGAGCAACGCGGCCGGGTCGACCCGTTCGCGCGGAGAGCCGGCGGCGGGCCGCTGGACGTCCGTGACCACCGCGTTCGAAAGATCGATCGACAGCACGCGCCGCGCCTGCAGCCCACGCTCCTGCCGAGCGACCAGGCATTCGACCACCGCGCCCTCCGGCAGGCTGCGCCGGTCATGCTCCTTGAGGACGCTGAAGTGGACGAGGACGTCGCCTTCCACCGCATCGCTGACCATGAAGCCGAAGCCGCGGGTCGCGTCGAACCACTTCATCGTTCCGGTGACGGGGATCAGCCCCTCGTCCGAGGGGTCTTCCGCCGTGCCTTCGGGCACACGCGCCTCCTCGCCGGGGTCGCCGGCGGGCGGTTCTGCCAGCTTTTCCCGGCGCGTGGTCATATTCGGTCGGTTCGGATCCTGGTTTCGGCAGGGAGGACTATCATGGCTCTTGCGCGCTTGTGAACTGTTTCAGCGTCTTTTTATGGGATTTCGGGATCGATCAGCTCGCCCGGCGGCGCGTCGAGGATGCGCCGCACGACGTCGAAGCCGTGGCCGGCGCGAAGCATCGTCGCGGCCGCCTTGCGGCGCGTCTCCCGATCGGGCGGCTCCGGAGCGAACGGGCCGAGCCGCCGCTTCTGCGCGAAACGCAGCGCCGCGGCCATCGCCCCGTCCCGCGTCCGCTCGAGCGCCGGAGCCGCATCGGCATCTTCGATACCGGCCGCATGCAGGGCCTGGACGACCCGCCGCTCGCCGTATCCCCGCCGCCCCAGCGACGCGGCGCGCGCCGTCGCGAACGCGCGGTCGTCGACATAGCCCAAGGCCGCGAAACGCTCGACCAGCCGGGCCACAGGCGGCTCGCCCGGGCCGCCCCAACCCCGCTCCTTCAGCTTGCGGCGCAGATAGGCGTCGAGCCTGGCGCGCGTCGTCGCGTAGCGGCCCGCGTAGAAGAGGGCGATCCGCTCCAGCCCCTCTTCGTCGAGCGGCGGGCGGGGCTTGCGGTTCCGTTCAGCTTTCACCCGCCATGTTTGTGCCATAGTCAAACCCGACTATAAACGGCCTTCCCGGTTCGGGACGCGCCCGGGCGATGACGCCCCTTCGAAGACCATGAGGTTGAAGAGAGCAGTGCCGGAAACGATCGCCCCGACCCCGACCGACGACGCGCTGCCGCGCCGCTTCGCCGATTTCGATACGGTCGGCGAGGCGCTGGACTATGCGGCGCTGGGGGTGCGCGGCCTCAACTTCCACGATCCCCGCGGCGTGCTGGTGCGCGCCTATCCGTTCCGCGAGCTGCGCGAGGA
>JAXDPA010000112.1:0-32192 GCA_034668685.1 Sphingomonadales bacterium
CAGACCGGCCTTCCCTTCGCCAGCACGAAACGCGGGACCAGCCTCGCCGGAGTCGAGAGCGGGATCATGCACGCCTGCGGCCACGACACCCACATGACGACCTGGATCGCCGTCGCCCGGCGAATGGCGGCGATGAAGAGCCAGTGGCACGGCACTCTGGTCATGATCGGCCAGCCGGGCGAGGAGACCGGGCAGGGCGCCAAGGCGATGCTCGACGACGGCCTCTACACGCGATTCCCGAAGCCCGATCGCGAGATCGCCTTTCACGACAGCGCCTCGCTCCCGGCCGGAGTGATCGGCTGGACCCCGGGCTATGCGCTGGCCAATGTCGACAGCGTCGACCTCAAGGTGCGCGGGCTCGGCGGCCACGGCGCCTATCCGCAGGCGACCAAGGATCCGATCGTGCTCGCCAGCCGGATCGTCGTCGCGCTTCAGACCCTGGTCGCGCGCGAGAACGATCCGCAGAGCCCGGGCGTGGTGACCGTCGGCAGCTTCCACGCCGGCGCCAAGCACAACATCATCCCCGACGAGGCGAAGCTGCTTCTGACGGTGAGGAGCTACACCGACCAGACCCGCAAGCTGCTGCTCGACGGCATCGCCCGGATCGCCCGCGGCGAGGCGATCGCGGCGGGCGTGCCCGACGACCGGATGCCTGAGATCGGCCTCAACGTCGAGAACGTCTTCACGCCCGCCACCTTCAACACCGAGAAGCTGACCGATTCGACCGTCGCCCTGTTCACCCGCCGCTTCGGCCCGGAACGGGTGCGCAAGGTCGCGGCGAGCATGGCCGGCGAGGATTTCAGCCGCTACTGGCTCGCCGACAAGGGGACCGAGAGCCTGATCTTCTGGGTCGGCGGCGTCCCCGCCGACAAATGGGCCGCCGCGGGCGGCGACACGACCAAGCTTCCCTCGCTGCACAGCCCGCTCTGGGCCCCCGACGCCGAAAAGGTGATCGAGACCGCAACCGAGGCGATGGTCACCGCGGCGCTCGGCGTGCTCGGCAGGAAGGCCTAGGCGTCCTCGCGCTCGAGCGCGGCGAGCACCATCCGCTCCCAGATGGCGACGTCGCCAGCTTCCGCCATCGCCGGATCCGGCTCGCGCAGGGTGCGAAGAATCGAGCGGGCATCCTCCCGATAGTCGCGCCAGGTGGCGTCGACCTTGTCGCCAGCGGAGGGGTCGTCGCCCTCGGCGTTGATCGAGGCGACCCGCCCGGCGATGACCCGCGCGATCCGCTCGACGATGGAGGTGTTTGAGACGGGCATCACTCACTCCCTTCGTTTCGAAGCGACAACGTCAGGAATAGGGGGCGGGTTGCGTCGGCGGAGACTCGGCCGGATCGTCGTAGCGCGGATTGGGCCCATATTCGTTCGGCAGCGGATCGTCGTTCCACAGCAGGTAGACCAGCAGGGTCAAGGTCGCGGCAGACACCATGAGGTCGAGCCACCAGGGCCGGCCGGGGACGGCGGACCAGCCGTAGCGCAACCTCTTCACCTCGTCATCGATGTTGGAGACCCAGATCGGGATCCCCATCACGAGGAACGCGCCGCTTCGGCCGCTGTCGTGAAGCCGCCGAACCGCCAGCGGAAGGCTCGGGACGAGCAGGATCAGGGTCAGCGCCACGGTGAGCCGGCGCTGGGATTCGAAATCGGAATCGACCAGCAGCGTGGCCGCGGTGCCGATCAATACGGCGATCAGGCTGAAGCCGATCAGCTCCGTGCGGGTCGAGCGCGTGCGATAATCCCACAAGCGCAAGAAGGGCCGGATGGATTGGGCGAGGATGTTGTTCACCTACAACACTTCGAACAGACCCGCCGCGCCCATGCCGCCGCCGACGCACATCGTGACCACCACCCACTGGACTCCGCGGCGCTTGCCTTCGATCAGCGCGTGGCCGGTCATCCGGGCGCCCGACATGCCGTAGGGGTGGCCGATCGAGATCGAGCCTCCGTCGACGTTCAGCCGGTCGTCGGGGATGCCGAGCCGTTCCTGGCAGTAGAGGACCTGGACGGCGAAGGCCTCGTTGAGCTCCCAAAGGCCGATATCGTCGACGGTCAGGCCGAAGCGCTTCAGCAGCTTCGGCACCGCGAAGACCGGGCCGATGCCCATCTCGTCGGGCTCGGTGCCGGCCACCGCCATGCCGACATAGCGGCCGAGCGGCGTGAGGCCGCGCTCTTCCGCCAGCTTCGCCTCCATCAGCACGCAGGCCGAGGCGCCGTCGGAGAGCTGCGAGGCGTTGCCGGCGGTGATCATCGCCTCGGGTCCCATCACCGGCTGAAGCTTGGCGAGGTCCTCGTAGGTGGTCTGCGGCCGGTTGCCCTCGTCCCTGGCGATGGTGACCTCCTGCATCGAGGTCTCGCCCGTCTCCTTGTCGGTGACCTTCATCTTGACGGTGGCGGGGACAATCTCGTCGTCGAACTTGCCTTCCGCCTGCGCCTTGGCGGTGAGCTGCTGGGAGCGCAAAGCGTAGCGGTCCTGGCGCTCGCGGCTGACCGTGTAACGCTTGCCAACCACCTCGGCGGTCTGGATCATCGGCATGTAGACGCCGTTGTGCATCGCGAGCAGCTCGGGGTCCGGCCCGACCCGCATCTCCGGGGTCTGGACGAGGCTGATCGATTCGACCCCGCCCGCCACCATCACGTCCATCCGGTCGACGATGATCTGCTTGGCGGCGGTGGCGATCGACATCAGGCCCGACGAGCATTGCCGGTCGATCGACATGCCCGCGACCGTGACGGGCAGGCCGGAGCGCAGTGCGGACGTGCGCCCGATCGTGGTCTGCACACCCTGCTGGAGCGCCGCGCCCATGATCACGTCGTCGACCTCGGCCGGGTCGATCCTGGCCCGCTCGACCGCCGCCTTGATCGCGAAGCTGGCGAGGGTGGGGGAAGGGGTGGCGTTGAACGCGCCCCGATAGGCCTTGCCGATGGCGGTCCGGGCGGTGGAGACGATGACGGCTTCGCGGGTCATGGAGAGTCTTTCGGCTGAGGAACGACCTCCCTAGCGCGCCGCGGCGGGAGGGGGAAGGCGGCGGTGGGCCGAGAGGCCAAGGCTACACGAAGATCAGGCCGATCCAGTCGGCGACCAAAGCGGGCTTGTCCTCGCCTTCGATCTCGACGGTGACGTTGTGGACAAACTGGTATTGGCCCGGGCGCTTTTCTTCGAAGGCGGTAAGGACGAAGCGGCCGCGGACGCGCTTGCCGCTGCGGACCGGCGCCATGAAGCGGACTCGGTCGAAGCCGTAATTGACACCCATTTTCACCCCTTCCGGCCTCAGCATCGCGTCGGCGGCCATTCGGGAGAGGAGGGACAAAGTGAGGAAACCGTGGGCGACGGTGCCGCCGAACGGCGTCCGCGCCGCGGCCTCCGGATCGACGTGGATGAACTGCCGGTCCTCGGTCACCTCGGCGAACGCGTCGATCCGCGCCTGGTCGATCAGGATCCAGTCGGACAGCCCGACCTCCTCGCCGACGCGGGCGCGGATTTCGTCAAGGGTGGCGGTGGCCATGCGCCGGGTCTAGAGCGCCCATCCCATGAGACTCAAGCCTGTTGAAGCGGACGCCGCCGCCGCCGCCCGCGAAGAAATCCGCCGCCTCCACCACGCGCCCGAGCCCGAAGTGCTGAGGCCCTTGCTTAAAGATGCGGCGCTGGATGCGGATTCGCGGCGCCGCGTTGAGACGCGGGCGCTCGCCATGCTGGCCGAGCTGAGGGCCGCGCAATCGTCCGGCTGGGTCAACCAGTTCCTCCAGGAATACCGGCTGAACACGTCGGAGGGCATCGCCCTGCTTTCGCTCGCCGAGGCGTTCCTTCGGGTGCCGGACCCGGAGACGGCGGACGCGCTGATCGCCGACAAGCTCGGCAATGCGGACTGGCGGGCGCACAAGGGCAAATCCGCCTCCACCCTGGTCAATTCGGCGACCTGGGGCCTCGTCATCGGCCGCGCTCTGGTCAGCGACAGCGAGCAGGCGAGCGCGCTGAAGCGGCTGATCGGCCGGGTCGGCGAGCCGTTCGTCCGCCAGGCGGTGGGCGCGGCGATGAAGCTGATGGGCGAGATCTTCGTCATGGGCCGGACCATCGACGAAGCGCTGAAGCGGATGGAGAAGCGCGAGAATGCCGGCTTCACCGCGAGCTTCGACATGCTCGGCGAGGCGGCCCGGACCTTCCCCGACGCCCAGCATTATTTCCGGGCTTACGAGGACGCGATCCGGGCGGTCGGCAAGGTCGCGAGCCGCGGCCATTCGATCTCTGTCAAGCTCTCCGCTCTCCACCCCCGCTACGAGGTCGCGCAATACGAACGCTGCGTCCCCTCGCTGATCGGGCAGGTCGAGGCGCTCGCCGCTTTGGCCAAATCGGCCGGGATCGGCTTCACCATCGACGCGGAGGAGAGCGAGCGGCTCGAGATAAGCCTCGACATCATCGAGGCGGTGGCGGGCCTGCCCTCACTGAAGGGCTGGGACGGGCTCGGCATGGCGGTCCAGGCCTATGGCAAGAGATGCCGCCCGACCATCGCCTGGGCCGACGCGCTCGGCGCGGCGACCGGCCGGCGGATCGCGGTTCGGCTGGTCAAGGGCGCCTATTGGGACAGCGAGATCAAGCGCACCCAGGAACAGGGCCTCGCCGACTATCCGCTCTTCACCCGCAAGGCGGCAACCGACGTCTCCTACCTCGCCTGCGCGCGCGACATGCTGGCGGCGAAGAACATCTACCCGGCCTTCGCGACCCACAATGCGCTGACCGTCGCGACCATCCTCGAATGGGCGGGCGACAGCCGCGACTTCGAGTTCCAGCGCCTGCACGGCATGGGCGAGGGGCTGTACGAGCCTTTGGTTCGCGAGCAGGGCTACCACACCCGCATCTACGCGCCGGTCGGCGGACACCGCGACCTGCTCGCCTATCTCGTGCGGCGGCTGCTCGAGAACGGCGCGAATTCCAGCTTCGTCCATCAGCTCGCCGACGAGCGGCTGAGCGATGCCGACCTGATCGCCGATCCGGTCGCCAGGATCGCCGCGGTCGGCGGGACTCGCCATCCGGGGATTCCGCTCCCCTCGGAGCTGTTCGCGCCGGAGCGCAGGAACAGCCAGGGCCTCGACCTCAACGACGGGCCCGAGCTCGAGCGGATCGCCAAGGCGGTGGCGCCGCCCCTCGACTTCGGGCCGCCGACCAGCCCGCCGGCCGACGCGCTCGTCACGCGCGCCCTCAAGGGCTTCGATGATTGGTCGAAGCGCAGCGTCGACGAGCGCGCCTCCGCGCTCGAGCGGCTGGCCGACCTGCTCGAGCAGGACCGCGACATGCTGATGCGGATCGCCGTGCAGGAGGCGAAGAAGACGATCCCGGACGCGCTCGCCGAGGTTCGCGAGGCGGCCGACTTCTGCCGTTACTACGCCGCCCAGGCGCGTCGCCATCTGAAGCCCGTCGAGCTTCCCGGGCCGACCGGCGAGCGCAATGTGCTGAGGATGGAGGGGCGCGGCGCCTGGGTCTGCATCGCTCCCTGGAACTTCCCGCTCGCCATCTTCCTCGGCCAGGTCTCGGCAGCGCTGGCGGCGGGCAACAGCGTCATCGCCAAGCCCGCGTCGCAGACTCCGCAGATCGCCGCCTATGCGGTCGGACTGGCCCATGAGGCCGGAATCCCCGAGGACGCCCTGATCCTCGCCGCCGGCCGCCGCGACATGGGCCAGAAATTGATGGAGGACGTGCGCATCGCCGGAGTCGCCTTCACCGGCTCGACCGCGACCGCCAAGACCATCGCCCGCACTCTCATCGCCGACGATCATCGCGACATCATCCCGCTGATCGCCGAGACCGGCGGAGTCAACGCGATGATCGTCGATTCGACCGCGCTTCCCGAGCAGGTGGTGCAGGACGTGGTCACTTCGGCCTTCCGCTCGGCCGGCCAGCGCTGCTCGGCGCTGCGCCTGCTGGTCCTTCAGGAGGATGTCGCCGAGCGGACCCTGGAAATGCTCTCCGGCGCGATGGAGACATTGATCGTCGGCGACCCGGCCGATCCGCGGACCGACGTCGGCCCGGTGATCGACAAGCCCTCCTACGACAAATTGATGGGCCGCCGCGAAGCGATGAAGGACCGGATCGTCAAGACCATCGCGGTTCCGGGGGACGGGCTTTTCGTCCCGCCCACCCTGATCCGGATCGACGCGATCGAGGATCTGCGCGAGGAATGGTTCGGGCCTTTGCTCCACGTCACCACCTGGAAGGGCGGCGACCTCGCCGAGACGGTGCGGCGGGTCAATTCGTCGGGCTTCGGCCTCACCATGGGCCTCCATAGCCGGATCGCCCGCGCCGCCGAGACGGTCGAGGAGACCGGAACGGTCGGCAACCTCTACGTCAACCGCTCGATGATCGGCGCGATCGTCGGCTCGCAGCCGTTCGGCGGCGAAGGCCTCTCGGGCACCGGTCCCAAGGCGGGCGGCCCGCATTACCTCCCGCGCTTCTGCGCCGAACGGGTGACGAGCACCGACACCACCAGCGCCGGCGGCAACGCGACCTTGCTCAGCCTCGAGGATGTGGGGCTTTGACGTGCGGGTCCACGACCTCGATTCCAGCGCGATCGCCCGGGCGGCGTATGACGAAGGGGCGATGACGCTCGACCTCTGGTACAAAGGCGGCGACCGCTACCGCTATTTCGCCGTGCCGGAAGACGTGTTCGACGCGCTGCTCGCCGCGCCCTCGGCGGGCGAGTTCGTCAACCGCGAGATCAAGCCCGCTTACCGCTACGAGATCGAGGAGCGCCGCCGCCGCTTCCGCCCGGGCTGAGGGGGGCGGAGGGAAGGCCCCATCCCTCTTGGCGGAATTGATCCGGCATCCACTTTCCAACTCGCCAGGCGGAACGGCAGGTGGAATTCCCGATCACGTCCGGTACGGGCGGAGGATCGCGGGCTAACTTCGCTTCATAGCCAGACTGCCTAGGATCGAGCTCGATGCAAGATCGAAGCGAGTCTGGAAATCAACTGTAGCCGCGTGCTTGCGCGAGGTTCAGCGCGTCGGGGATCGCGACTAAGTGAGCGCGTCAGCTATTGATTACGACGTTAACGATTCCGACGAATATAGTAAACATAACGCTGAAAAAAGGCCAGATCAGCCAGTACTTATCAAGTTTTCTAAAATCATAGCTTATAGAATAACCGAATATAACAGCAAAGAAGCCAGCAAAGAGGCCTCCGACCCAGAGTCCCATTGCGCCGAGTTGGATTTGAAGAATGTTAAGGTGGGGGTTAAATCGCCATGGGCCGAGGTGCAATTTCCCTAATCTATACAACATCTCGCCGGCATCGCCGCGCAGAGGGCCAACGCCGAGCATGTCCAAGCCGTCGGCGACCAGATTGGCAACGCTCATGATCAAAGGCGCGTACAAGGCCCCGAGAACGAAGAAGCCCCACATCCTGAAAAAAGTGTGCATGATGTCATTTGAGCCGCGCTTTTTTCGATCATAGAGCATGATGGCCAGAGTGATGACGGCGGTCAGCCCAGAGATGCCGCCCCAAACAGCGCTCGATAACATGATGATTGCCCTCCCTGTGCAACTTCACAGCATTGATAGCCAAGGTCAATCCGACGCTGGCTCTCTGCGTCGTCGAGTATCGCGACCTAATTGGAGCTTCGCTCGGATCTGGCCGCAACGGGGTTGCGAGAAGCGGCTAGACTCGGGAATACTGGCTTGATGATCGCTCTTTCCGACTTCATCGCCGGCCTGCCCAAGGCCGAGCTCCACATCCACATCGAAGGGAGCCTGGAGCCGGAGCTCATGTTCGAGCTCGCCCGGCGCAACGGGATCGAGATCCCGTTCGCCTCGGTCGAAGAGGTGCGGGCCGCCTATAGCTTCTCGAACCTCCAGGACTTCCTCGACATCTATTACCGGGGCGCCGACGTGCTCCGGACGGAGGAGGATTTCCGCGACCTCGCCGCGGCTTATTTCGACCGGGCGGCGGCGGACTCGGTGACCCACGCGGAAATCTTCTTCGATCCGCAGACCCACACCGACCGCGGAATCGAATTCGGAGTGGTGATTCGCGGCCTCACCGCCGGCATGGCCGAGGCGCGGGCGAAGCACGGAATCACGTCGAAGCTGATCCTCTGCTTCCTTCGCCACCTCGACGAGGACGCCGCGTTCGCGACCCTCCGCCAGGCCGAGCCGTGGCTCGATCGGATCGCGGCGGTCGGGCTCGACAGCTCCGAGGTCGGCCACCCGCCCGAGAAGTTCGCCCGCGTCTTCGCCGGCGCCGCCGAGCGCGGGCTGAAGCGCGTCGCCCACGCCGGCGAGGAGGGGCCGCCCGAATATGTCTGGGAGGCGCTCGACCTGCTCCACGTCGACCGGATCGACCACGGCAACCGATCGATGGAGGATCCGGCGCTGGTCAAGCGGCTGGCGCGCGAGCGGATGACCCTCACCGTCTGCCCGCTCTCCAACCTCAAGCTTTGCGTGGTCAAATCCATGGCCGAGCATCCGGTCGACCACATGCTGGCGGCCGGGCTCAAGGTCACCCTGAACTCGGACGACCCGGCCTATTTCGGCGGCTACATCAACGCCAATTACCGCGCCGCCGCCGAGGGGCGGGGGCTGACC
This sequence comes from Sphingomonadales bacterium, assembly GCA_034668685.1. Lineage (GTDB taxonomy): Bacteria > Pseudomonadota > Alphaproteobacteria > Sphingomonadales > Sphingomonadaceae > Allosphingosinicella. The sequence goes on from JAXDPA010000112.1 coordinate 8,573, forward strand.
CGCGAGCAGATCGCCGCGATCGCCCGCAACAGCTTCGAGGGGTCGTTCCTTCCGGTGGAGGAGAAGAGGGCGCACCTGGCTCGGCTGGAAAATTATGTGGGAGGGGAGGCATGATCTTTCATCTGTCGGCCGATGCGGATGATCCGAAACGGGCTGCGGAGCTCGTGGCCGAATTGTGGGGTGGGCGGGCTTATCCCTTCCCGCCGATCGGAGTCGGATCGTGGGTGGCGATGGCCGGCGACGATCGCAACACCACGTTCGAAGTCTATGCGCGCGGCACGCAATTGCGTCCGGGAGAGGGGGATGCCGAGGGCATCGTCGCTTTGGCCGAAGCCGCGCCGTACGGCGCCAGCCACGCCGCCATCGCCACGGCCCTCTCGGTCGAGGCGGTGGAGGCCGTCGCCGCCCGCTACGGCGCCCCGGCCAAGGTCTGCGTCCGCGGCGGCCTGTTCGGGGTGATCGAGGTGTGGATCGAGGAACGGTTCATGCTCGAAGTGCTCACCCCCGAGATGCAGGCCCAGTATCTCGAGCACATCACCCCCGCGAACTGGGAGCGGATGCTGGCCGCCGGACGGCCCTGTCAGGCAGCCTGAATCCCCCTCCCTGCAAGGGAGGGGCTAGGGGTGGGTAGGCCGACGGCCTTGCGCGCTCCTGATCCAACTCGCTTCGCTCGAACCCACCCCCAACCCCTCCCTTGCAGGGACTAATATACTAGACTCAGGAGAGGGTAATGACTGACGCGGAACGCGAAATCCGAGAGCGCTGCTTGGAGACGGCGGTGCGAGCCGACCCGGTGAACGCGCTAGAGTTGGCGAGGCAATTTCTCGCGTTTGTCACCGGGGAAAGCGATCTCACCCCCCGTCGCAGGGTGGAAGCCCTGCTAGACGAAGCAGGCGTCAGTTAGTCCCGGGAGCCGTGGGTCGCGCGCCAGCACTCAACGTATGTGTCGAGAATGTTCTTTTTGGAGTAGCGTTCGGGGCTGGAGGGCGTGTTCGTCAGGATATAGCGCGTCAGTTCGAAAGCCACTCGCTCGTGGCTGCCGCTGTCTGGCCAGTTGGCGATGTTAACTGAGTCCGCCATCGGTATTCTCCCTGTTGGTTGCCGCACGATAGCGGCGAGCGCTAGGGAGTCGAGTCAACTAGTTTAGACTGCCAAGCTGAGCTGCAATAGCTCGGCTCGTCGCGAAAGGATTTCATAGGGGTCCTCGGCTCGCCGCGTGTCACGGCAACGGGCGGCAATGTCTCGAAGCAGAGGAGAGGCGATATAATAGCGACCACGCTTCTGTCCGATCGGCTGCAAGTATCCGAGGCTGCAGAGACGCTTGAGGTCCCGCGTTGCAACCACATCAGAAATATCACTACTCTCACGATACGAATTGTTCCGGATTTTGTAGCCGAATGCTGCATCCAGCAGTGGTTCCGTTACGCGCTCCGGCAACCGCTGATCTCTTATGATGGTCTCAACCTCGCCCCAAACGCGGCCAATCTGTGTGTTCCGTTTCATTAGTGTCACCGCTTGCTGGTAGTGGGCGCGAAGGCAGAATCTTACCCACGGCAACGCTGAATTAGTGGGGTGCCAACTGCCCTGCCCCACCTCTTTGAGGATGGCGTAATATGCCTCCGTATTGCGCCCCAGCCACTCCTCGATGCTGCAGAAGATTGGGCTGGTGATTCCGTTGCGGGAGATTACCAGCGTTTGCAGAGCACGGGCCATGCGCCCGTTGCCGTCCTTGAACGGGTGGACCATCGCGAGATTGAGGTGCGCCATAGCACCAAGCACCGTTGAGGACTCAACGTCGCAGGCTGAGTTAATCTGATCGACCAGCTCTTGCATGAGTTCCGGAACGTCGGCGTCGCTTGGCGCTTCGTACACGGTGTCGCCGGTGGGCTCGTGAACAACGAACACGGGTCCGTTTCGCCACTGACCGGGCAGCTTCGTCATATCGTAATTGAGCATCATGAAATGCAGGCTACGGATAAACTGAGTGTTTATCTGCATATGCGGATCTTCGTGGCTTCGGATGATGTACGTCATTGCGATGCGGTAGCCCTGAAGCGCTCGAATCGTCTCCTCCTCAAGCGATTCGGGGCGTTCGTCGTCGATGATCGCGACTGCCTCCGACAGGTCCGCGTTTATGCCTTCGATGCTGTTTGAGCCCTGTAAGGCTCGCGCGAACGTGTTTTTGCGAAGGAAGCCGTTCCAGCGGAGAGGGTTCTGGCCAACCTGGTGGCGCAGGAGCTGGCGTTGCTCCCGGATCATTCCGAGAACCTCTGTGTCGATCGCTTCTAGCTTTGGGTACGCGTGAATCATGTCGGTAAGTCCGTTTCTATCCGTCGCGACGACGATATATAACAGACTTTACGACGAATAGAAACCCACTAACCGACTCTTTTCCACATTCTATCCACAGCCACCTAAACCTGTTTACCCGCGTTTCGTCGATCCCTGCGCTCTTCCTCGTCTACCGTGCGCGCTTCCTGAAACACGCTTGGATCGACGGCCAAAAGCCTTCGCGCCAGCGTTTTGAAACGTGACAGTGATCCGGGCTCGACCGATTCCGCGGCCTTGGCGGGGCCTTCATGCGGCGCTGGCGATGGCTCCATTTCCGATCAACTCCCGGTAGGTGAGCTTGCGCCCGGTAATGCCGCGAAGGGCGGCGGCGAAGCGGTCAGCGTCGGAGCCCTTGCGGGCATTGAAGCGGAACACATGCTCGTCCACGTAGCGGCCAAGGTGGAACGGCTCGACGCTGATATAGGTGCCCTTGATTGACCGCTTGAGCAACGCCCAGAAGCCTTCGATGCAATTCGTGTGGTGCACGCCGCTCACATACTGGCCCGAGCTATGGCGAACGACGCCATGCTGGAAGGTGCGACCAAGGTGCCGATAGCCGCTATGCTCGTCGGTTGAGACCAGCGCGTTCGGGGTGACGTAGGCGTGAACGAAACTGTCGAGGGTGGGCGTGTCGGCGCGCTGGATCACGGCGGCGATTGCCTTGCCCTCGCGCTGGACGGCTCCGATAACTCCAACCTTCCCATCAGTGCCGGGGCCGTTCTTGGGGTCGCCCCTGTGCCGGTTCGCGGCCTTGCCACCCACGTAGGTTTCGTCGGCTTCAACGTGCCCGTCCATCTTCTCGATCGTGCCGAGCTTCATGGCGAGGCGGATGCGATGGTTCATGTGCCAGGCGCTCTTCTGAGTGATCCCGAGCGCGCGGGCCATTTCGTAGGAGCTGATCCCGTACTTGCAGTTCGCGACCATCCAGATGGCGACAAACCACTTGTCGAGCGGGATCGCGCTATCCTCGAAGATCGTGCCAACTTTGGCAGAAAATTGCTTGCGCGCGTGCTTGCCCTTGCACTCCCAAAGGCGCCGCGTGGCAAGAAACCGCACGTCGGTCCGGCCACAGGTCGGGCACGTCGGAGTGCCGCCCCAACGAAGCTCTACCATGTGCCTGAGCGCCACGTCGGGATCGGCGAAGTAGCGGACTGCCTCTAGAAGGGTGCGGGGTTCCTGTGCCATGCACCCCTTCTAGGCTCAGAAATCTACTGAGTCAAGTATATTATTCCCTCCCTTGCAGGGAGGGGGGTTACGCCTTCGCGTCGTCGTCTTCGTCCACCACGCGCGTCACCTCCGGGTAGGGCATGATCAGGGTGCCGTCCGGCGCCGCCGTGAAGGTAGTCTGCGAGGGGTAGGCGAGCTGGATGTCCTCACGGTTGAAGCGGTCGAGGATGGCGAGGCACAAAGCGTGGCGGGCGGCGAACACCTCGTCGTAATTGGTCGAGTGAACGTCGTACTGGAGTTCGAAGTCGAGGGTTGAGGCGCCGAACCCGGTCATCCCGCAGCGCACCAGGCTCGCCTTGGGCAGCGCCTCGACCATCTCCTTCAGCATCTCCGGAACCCGCGCGCAGACTTCCGGCGGCGTCTGGCAGATCAGCCCCAGCGTCATCACGATGCGCCGATGTTCGAGATGGGCGAAATTGTGGATCTGCTGCTCGAGCAGCTTGGCGTTGGCGACGACGACCTGCTCGCCGGAGAGGGAGCGGATGCGCGTGGTCTTGAGGCCGATATTCTCGACATTGCCGGAAACGTCGCCGAAGCGGATGCTCTCGCCCTTTCGGAACGGCTTGTCGAACAGGATCGAGAGCGCCGCGAACAGGTCGGAGAAGATGCCCTGCGCGGCGAGGCCGATGGCGATTCCGCCTATGCCCAGGCCGGCGACGAGGCCGGTCACGTTCACCCCGAGATTGTCGAGGATGAGGATGACCGCGATCGCGAACAGGGTGATGGTGACGAGCAGACGGATGATCCCGACCGCCGAGCCCAATGTGGTGTGCCCGCCCTGGTCGCCTCCGACCCGGTGCTCGACATAGCCGAGCACCAGCTCGCGCGCCCAGATCGCCGCCTGGATGGCGAAGGCGATGACGAACAGGGCGTGGATCAGGGCGAGCAGCGAGGGTGGGGTGTAGGCGTGCTCGGCGACCAGATAGGCCGCGGCAAGCACCATGAAGTAGAATTTGGTCTTGGCGAGCACGCGGGCGAAGATCACCGGCCAGTGCGGGTCGGTGCCGAGCTTCGCGATCACCTTGCAGCCCAGGGAGCGGATCGCCAGCATGGCGAGGACGAGCGCGGTCGCGATCGCGGCGGCGATGATGATTCCGACGACGTTGCCGCTCACCCACTGGCCGACGTCGCTGGCCAGCCGCTCGCTTTTCGCGGTGACGTTGAGGGCGGCGTCGGAGACGCGCCCGTCCTTCCAGAGGATCATCAGGCCGCTTCCGCCCCGATCTTGTTCGCCGCCTCGCGCGCCATCTGAGCCTCCGCCTGCCGTTTGGACCTGGCGCCGCTCTTTGCCTTGGCGAAGGCCTTCTCGTCCACCCTCGCCGTCTCCTCGGGGAGGGCGGCAAGGAACTCGATCAGCCCGCGCTCGGCGGCGGAGAGGTATTTGCCGGGCCTCGGAAGCTTCCGCTCCCCTATCGCGCCCGCATCCTTGGCGGCCTCGATCAACGCGGGATGGACGTAGGATTTGCGGCTGATCGCCGGCGTGTTGCCGAGCGCCTCGGCGACCGGCTCGATCACGCTCTTGAGCTTGACCGTGCCGTGCTGTTCGAGCTTCTCCAGCATCGCCTCGAAGGCGATGACGCTGGCGCCCCAGGTGCGGAAATCCTTGGCGGTGAACTCCTCGCCCATCGCCTCCTTGACGTAGGCGTTCACGTCGCCCGAGGTCACCGGGCAGACCGTCCCGTCCTCGTTGACATATTCGAACAGGTTCTGGCCGGGGAGGTCCTGGGTCCGGCGGGCGATGCGGACGAGGTTGCGGTCGGCGATGGTCACCGTCCGCCTGATGCCGTGCTTGCCGGTATAGGTGATCCTGAGCCGGCCGCGCTCGACCCTGGCGTGGCGGTTGCGCAGCGTGGTCGCGCCGAAGCTCTTGTTCGCCCTGGCATATTCCTCATTGCCGACCCGCATTCGGGTCTCGTCGATCAGACGCACCACGGCCGCCAGCACGGTCTCGGGGGCGGTAGCCTTGCCCCTCAGGTCCTCCTCCACCTTCTTCCTCAGTTTCGGCAGAGCCCGCCCGAAGGCGGCGAGCCGCTCATATTTCTTGGTCTCCTGCCGCGACCGGAAATCGGGGTGGTAGCGATATTGCTTGCGCCCCCTGGCGTCGAAGCCGACCCCCTGGATGTGGCCGTTCGGGTCGGGGCAGAACCAGCAGCGCTCATAGGCCGGCGGCATGCCGATCCCGTTCAGCCGCTCGATCTCGTCGCGATCGGTGATGCGGGAACCGTCGGCGTCGAAATATTGCCAGTAGCGCCCGCGCCGCTTGCGGGTGATGCCGGGCCGGGAATCGTCGGTATAGCGGAGCATGGAGCCGCTTAAGCGCGCGCGAGGCCGCATCGTTCCTGAACTCCCCTCTCCTGGGGGAGAGGGGTTGGGGGTGAGGGGGTTTGGCCTGGTCGATAAGGAAGCTGATCAGCCGCTCTGTCTCACCGGAGACTCAGTAACCCCTCACCCCTGCCCCTCTCCCCCGGGAGAGGGGAATATTAGGCCGCCGCCGCCACCGCCTTGCGCGGAAACATCGGCGCCTTGGGGGCGAGCGGGTAGCGGCGCTTGACGAAGGCGTCGAAGCCGATCTGGACCGCGATCAGCATCCAGACGAAGGGCTGGAAGGCGATCCCGACGAACAGCGACCCGACCAGGTAGATGAGCTGCGCGCCCTGAAGCGCGGTGGCGAGCGGGCTGATCCATTCTTCCTCGCCCTCGCGCTTGCGGTAGCGGCGGCGAAGCCGCTCCATCCGCCACAGGCCGATGGCGTGGATCAACAGGAACAGGGCGAGGCCGGGGAAGCCCTGCTCGCCGAGCATCTCGAAATAGGAGCTGTGATAGGCGCGGGCGCGGTCGGCCTGGATCCGCCAGTCGACCTCCTGCACGGGTCCCGAGCCGCGGGCGTTGACGAGGTGCACCTGCAGCCGGTTCTGGCGATAGGCCTCGAAGCCGCCGCCGAGCGGGTGCTTCTTGGCGTAATCCCAGGTCCATTTCCACACCGCGATCCGCGTCGAGGCGGAGCTGTCGGCCTGGTAGCCCTGGATGGTGCTCATCCGCTCGGCATAGCTTTGCGGCAGCAGGGGCACGGCGACCGCCACGGCGAGCGCCACCCCGACCATGTAGAGGATCCGCCGCTTGACGTTGCGGAGCATCAGGACGGCGAGCACGCCGATGCAGATGAGGCCGGTCCGCGCCTCGGTCCCGACCGGGATGAGCAGGCAGGCGAAGACGAGGTTGGCGGCGAAGACCTTTACCCGCCAGTCGCGCGGATAGATCGTCCCGAAGCGCGCCAGCCACAGGATGATCGGGATGACCGCGATCGCCACCGTCGAGATGGTGCTGCCCTCGTAGAGGCCGCTGTTGCTCGAGACCATCAGGTTTAGCGCGCCGTAGCCGCCGCCCGAGGCCGCGGTCTTGATCCCCCCGACGATGATGATCGCGGAGGCCGAGAGGGTCATGAACAGCAGATAGGCTTCGAGGCGGAGCCGCGTGCGCAGCGTCAGCGGCAGGAAGATCGCCCAGACCATCGACTTCCACACCCATTCCCATTTCTCGGGCGCAAATTCCGGCACGTCGGCGTGAAAAGTGGTGAGGCCGGCATAGACGAGCAGCAGCACCATCAGCCATTGGCGCGGCGCGATCCGGACGCCCGTCTTGTCGTCGGCCAGCGCCCAGCCGCCGATGGCGAGCGCCGCGACGATCATCGACAGCGGGACCGCGTTCAGGAGGAAGTAGGAGAGGTGCTGCGGCGAGACGATGTCGACATAGGCGTAGGCCAGCACGAACAGGAACGGCCGCCTGAAGCCGAGCCCGATGAGAGCGAGCAGATAGCCGACGAAGGCGAGGTCACGCACCGGGCTTCGCCTTCCGGAAGGGCCGGCGCGGCTCCGGGCCCGGCGCGGCGCGGTCGTCGTCGAGGTCGGCGCGGAACACGAGGCGCCAGGCGGCCAGGATCAAGAGGCCGTGGCTCAGCGCCAGCGCGAAATTGTCGATCATGCCGCCTCCGCGCTTTCCCGTCGCCCCAGCGAAGGCTGGGGCCCATGCTGAGTCCGTATGGATGCCAGCCTTCGCTGGCATGACGAGCTAGACCCCCGCCTCTACGCCCGCGCGGTTGACGGGGCGTTAAGCCTCATCGGGCATAGCGGGGCCATGCGCATCCTCCACGTGCTCGATCACGGCCTGCCGCTGCACAGCGGCTATACGTTCCGCACCCGGGCGATCGTAACCGCGCAGCAGGCGCGCGGCCTCGAGGTCGCGTGTCTCACCGGCGCCCGCCACCAGGCGGCGGGGCCCGACCCCGAGACGATCGACGGGATAACCTTCTACCGAACGCCGGCCCCCGCCGCCTCGCCCTCTCCGCTGCGCGAATGGCTCGAGATCAAGGCGCTGGAGGCGCGGCTCGACCGGTTGGTCGACGAATGGCGGCCGGACCAGCTCCACGTCCATTCCCCAGTCCTCAACGCGCTCGCCGCCTTGCCCGTGGCCAGGCGCCGGGGCCTGCCCCTGCTCTATGAGATCCGCGCCTTCTGGGAGGATGCCGCGGTCGGCAACGGCACCGGGCGCGAGGGCTCCGCGCGCTACCGGCTGACCCGCCGGCTCGAGACCTGGGCCGCCCGCCGCGCCGATTCGGTCGCGGTGATCTGCGAGGGGCTGAGGCGCGACCTCGTCGCCCGCGGAATCGCCGCCGACAAGATCATCGTCGCCCCCAACGGAGTCGACATGAGCCTGTTCGGCAACCCGCTTGCCCCGGACCTCGCCCTCGCCCGCCGGCTCGGGCTCAAGGACGCCGACGTCGTCGGCTTCATCGGTTCCTTCTACGATTATGAGGGGCTCGACGACCTCGTCGCCGCGATGCCCCTGCTGCTCGCGAAGCGGCCGAAGGCCCATCTCCTCCTCGTCGGCGGCGGGCCGATGGAGGCGGCGCTGAAGGCGCAGGCCGAAGCTTCGCCCGCGCGCGGGCGGATCCACTTCATCGGCCGGGTCCCGCACCACGAGGTCGACCGCTATTACGGCCTGATCGACATCCTCGCTTATCCGAGGAAGGCGATGCGGCTGACCGAGCTGGTCACTCCGCTGAAGCCCTTGGAAGCGATGGCCCAGCGCAAGCTGGTCGCCGCGTCCAACGTCGGCGGCCATCGCGAGCTGATCGAGGACGGGGTCACCGGCACCCTGTTCCCGGCCGGCGATCCGGCCGCCTTGGCCGACGCGCTCGACACCCTGTTCGCCAACCGCGGGCAATGGGAGGGGCGGCGCGACGTCGCCCGCCGCTTCGTCGAGCGCGATCGTAACTGGTCGTCAAATATTTCCAGATACATGCCGGCCTATCGAAAGCTGACCGGCAAGGCGGTGTGATGAGCAGGACCAGGAAAGCCACGTTCGCGGCGCTCGATGCGGGGCTGGCGTTGTTCGCGGGCGGCTCCGCCGCCTTCGCGCTGTTCGCCATGCCGCAGGCGCTGTTCGAGGCGCTGGTGGCCAGGAGCGGGCTGCAGCGCGTGCTGGCCGCCGCCCAGCCCCCGCTCGGCGCCGACGCGCGCTGGGCCGTCGTCGCCGCGGCCGGAATCGTCACCGCCGCTCTGGCCTGGACGATCCTGAAGGCGCTCGACCGCCGCCCGTCCGCGCCGCGCCCGGCCCATCTCGAGGCCGAGGACGAGCCCCCGGCCCCGGCGATCCGGCTGCGCAAGGCCGATTCCCATCCCGACGCGCCTTTGCCTTTGCCGTTGCGCGCGGGCCGCGACCTCGGCGAGCCGCTCGACCTCGAGCCGTTCCAGACCGGGGAAACGGCGGAGGAGCCGGAGGAAGCCGAAGCGGCCCGTGTGGAACCGGAACCGGAACCGGAAGCGGCTCCCGAGCCGGAGCCGGAAGCGATTCCCCCCTTCCTGGTCGCGCAGGAGCCCGAGCCCGATACCGCCATTGTGCGCGAAGAGCCGCCGCTCGAGCCGGAGCCGGAAGGCGCCGACAGCATCACCAGCCTGATGCACCGATTCGAGACCGGCCTGTCGCGCAAGCAGCAGGCGATCCGCCGCGAGGAACCCGCGTCGCAAGCGGCCCCAGCCGCGCCGGTCGCCCGAGCCGAGGTGGAGGGCGAGCCCGCGCCGCAGCCGGACGAGCCGGAGCGGAGCGTCGGCCACCGTCTGCGCAGCGCCATCGCCGGTCTCCAGAAAGTCTCCGCCGCCGGCGGCTGACGGTTCCGACCGAAAGGTCACACTCGGGTCACACCAAACCGTCTTCCACCGTCAGCGCCTCGAGGCGGATCCGCGCATAGCCGGGGCGCCGTTCCTCCGACACCAGGGCGATATCGGCGAGGATATGGCCGGCGAGCGGGAATTCGGCCGCCCTGAGGCCCGACAGGAACTTCGCCGCCGCCGCGTCCGCCGTCTCGCCCTCGATCCGGAAGGCCAGCTCCTGGCGGCTGCCGCTGAACGTCACGCTGGCCCAGGCGCGGCTGACGAGCTCCTCGAGCGTGAAGCGTCCCGCCCCGGCAAAGGCGACGCGGATCGCCCCGACCAGTGCGCCGGCGGCGTCGTTGAACGACGCGCTCACGCTCCCGCCTCCTTCCGCCGCCTTGCCGTCGCGAGATAGGCTTCGATACGCCGCGCGACGGGCGGCCTCGGGTAACGGCCGCAGCGAAGGTCGGCGACGAGGGCGGGGTCGCCGATCGCCTCGCGCCCGAAGGCCGTCGCCGAATGGCCGGTACGCCGCAAGTGCCGCTCGATTCGCGGCAGCAGGGGATGCTGTTCCACAAAAGGGGTCTCCGAATCGCGTTCCTTTTCTGTTCCCAATGTGGGGAGAAAATCCTGCTTGTCTAGGTAAATTCCTATCCACTTTGGAGGCAATGCGGAGCAGAAAATTTTCAGCTCGTCAGGAGTCAGCGTGAGCGGTCGATCAGCCAGATGGCGAGCGCGAGCAGGATTCCGGCGCCGAGCCCGATCAGGAAGCCGATGCTCGGCTGATGCAGGATCGCGCCCGCGACGGTGCCGCCGATGATGCAGGCGGCGAGCAGGAAGCCCCCTGCCTGGTTGTTCCTTGCCGGCTCCATTCGGGGTGATCTGCCAGAAGCTGGGGCGTCCGCCTAGTCCTCCCTGTCCGCGAAGCCGATGAGGAGGGGGACCGCGCGTAGCGCGGTGGAGGGGCTTTCTGAGTCCGATCGGCCCCTCCACCATGCTTCGCATGTGTTGGAGCTTTGGACTGCCCCCGGCAGTCCAGGATCGTGTCCGGGGGACCCGATCTCGCTCCAACACCCTCCCCATGGAGCTTCGCTCCACAGGGACTGGAGCATCATTAACCCTTTGCTTTGGGCAGTTTGGCAACCGGTCTGCGCTACACCCGGGCTCCGGGAGAAAACGGGGGAAAGCCTTGCGTCACGACGTCCATTTCGCCGGCCGGGCCGAGCTGGCCGACGCTGCCGAGCTGATCGAGCGGTTCGGCGACTATGCGCTGAGCGAGGCGGCGGAACGCGCCCGCCGCAGCCGCGATCTCGGCAACCTCATCCACTTCTGCCGCTGGCGCGCGGTGGAGCGGATGGTGGCGATGCTCGGCGACCGCCAGGTGACCGGCGCGCTGCACTGATCGCGTCCGCCCAATAATCGCTGGCCCGGCGCCCCCGCCGGGGGTAGATTCCCGGCGATGTTCCAAGTCGTTGCGGGGCGGCTTCGAGCGGCGTTGCTCGCCGCCGCCGCTCTCCTGCCCTGTTCCGCCGCCGCTCTGGCCCAGCCGCCGGGCCCGGCTCCCGACGCCGCGCCGCCGCCCGCGCCGCCCGCTGCGCCGCTGCCGCCCGGTCCTCCCGTTCCCGATCCCTCCGCCCCGCTCGATCCGATGCCGGACATCGGCGTCGAATGGCCGAAGATGGAGGAGGAAGGCGCGAAAGGGACGATCGCCGGCGCGCCCGACACCGGCATCGCCGACGCCGCCGCCGAACGCGCCTACAGCTGGCGGATCACCGGCCTCGATCCCGAGACGGAGGCGGATCTGCGGACCCAGTTCGCTTCCCTCTCCAGCCTCGAGCAGAAGAAGAAGGACGCGGCCAACGCCGCCCAGATCGACCGCCGCGCCCGCGAGGACGCGGACCTGCTCGCCGACCTCTTGCGCAACCGCGGCTATTACGACGCGGTCGTCAATACCAAGGTCGAGGCGGCCCCGGCCGAGCGCGGGCGGGTGACGGTCACCCTGCAGGCCGAGCCGGGCCCGCTCTATCATTTCGCCGAGGTGAAACTGACGGGGCTCGACGAGGCGGGCGAGGACGCCGCCGCGCTTCGCGGGGCCTTCGCCGTCAAGGCCAACGATCCCGTCAACGCCGACCGGGTCACCGAGGCTGAGGCGGCGCTTCAGGCCGAGCTCGGCAAGCGCGGCTACGCCTTCGCCGAGGTCGGCGAGATGGACGTCGCGGTCGACCACGAGACGCGCACCGCCACCCTCACGCTCAAGGTCGTGCCCAACGGCGAGCGCCAATTCGGGCGGATCCTGGTCGAGGGCAGGAAGCTGTTCAGCGCCGCCCACATCCAGACCATCGCCCGCTGGCACCCGGGTGAGCGCTACAAGGCCGCGCTGGTCGACGATCTCCGCCGCGCCCTGGTGGCGACCGGCCTCGTTTCCACCGTCGGCATCAAGACGGTCGAGGGCAAGGCGCCCAAAACGGTCGATCTCGTCGTCTCGCTCGAGGGCGCTCCGGTCCACACCATCGCCGGCCAGGCGGGCTACGGCACCGGCGAGGGCGTCAGGATCGAGGCGAGCTGGCAGCACCGCAATTTGATCCGGCCCGAGGGCGCGGTGACGATCCGCGGAGTCGCCGGCACCCGCGAGCAGCTGCTGGGCGGGGTGCTGCGGATGAACAATTTCCGCCGCCGCGACCAGGTGCTGACCGCCCAGATCGTCGCCAGCCACGAGAACCGCCCCGGCTACGACGCGCGCAGCTTCAACCTCGCCGCCGGCATCGAGCGGCAGACCAACATCATCTGGCAGAAGCGCTGGACCTGGTCGCTCGGGGGCGAGCTGGTCGCGACCGACGAGCGCGATGTCGACATCAAGACGGGGACCATCCGCCAGCGCACCTTCCTGATCGGCGCCATCCCGGCGGTGCTGAGCTACGACGGCTCGGACGACCTGCTCGACCCGACCCGCGGCTTCCGCCTTTCCCTGCGCTTCTCGCCCGAGCTGTCGCTCCACGCCGGCGCCTTCGGCTATTCGCGCACCCAGGTCGATGCGAGCTTCTACCAGCCGATCACCGAGCGGGTGGTGTTGGCGGGACGGACCCGGCTCGGGACCATCTTCGGCGCCAGCCGCGACGCGATCGCCCCGTCGCGGCGCTTCTACGCCGGCGGCGGCGGCTCGGTGCGGGGCTACGGCTACCAGCGCCTCGGGCCCCGCGATCCGGTGTTCGACGATCCGATCGGCGGCCGCAGCCTCGCCGAGTTCGCGATCGAGGCGCGGGTGCGGTTCGGAAACTGGGGCATCGTCCCCTTCCTCGACGCCGGCAACATCTACACCTCGCCGCTGCCCGACGTCTCGAGCCTGCGCTTCGGCGCCGGCGTCGGCGTCCGCTACCACACCCGCTTCGGCCCGATCCGGGTCGACGTCGGAACGCCGCTCAACCCCCAGAAGGGCGACAGCCGCGTCGCCGTCTACGTCTCGCTCGGCCAGGCCTTCTGATGGACGAAGCGGAAGCGCCCCCGCCGCCGCGCCGCCGCGGGCGCTGGCGCTGGGCCTCGCGCATCGCCAAGGGCGTGACCCTCCTCGCTTTGGCGCTCGCGTTCGTGGTGCTGGCGGCGGCGGCCCTGCTCGACACAGCGCCGGGCCACCGCTTCATCGCCGACCGGATCGCCGCCATGGCGCCGCATTCGGGCCTCCGCATCCGAATCGGGCGGATCGACGGCTCGATCTGGAGCGGCACCCGGCTCAAGGAGGTCCGGCTCTACGATCCCAAGGGCCTGTTCGCCGAATCGCCGGAGCTGAGGGTCGACTGGCAGCCGCTCGCCTGGCTCGGCAACCGCCTCGTCATCCACGACCTCGAGGCGGACGTCGTCGTCCTCGACCGGCTTCCGAGGCTCGTCCCAAGCGAGAAGCCGGGTCCGATCCTTCCCGGCTTCGACATCCATATCGGCCGCCTGCGAGTCGAGCAGCTCCGGCTCGGCAAGGCGATCGCCGGCCAGCCGCGCATCGCGTCGCTGGCCGGCGAGGCGGACATTCGGTCGGGCCGGGCGCTGGTGCGGCTGCAGGCCGCCGTAAAGGGCGGCGGCGACCGGATCGCCCTCAACCTCGACGCCGAGCCCGACCGCGACCGCTTCGACCTCGCCGCCAAGGTCGATGCGCCGGCCGGGAGCGTGGTCGGCGCCTTCGTCGGTACCGAGCGCCCGATCCACCTCGACGTCGGCGGCGACGGGCGGTGGAGCGCCTGGCACGGCCGCGCCCGGCTCGACATTTCCGGCCGCCGCACCGCCGACCTGGCGCTCGAGGCGCGCAGCGGCCGCTACATCCTCTCCGGCAAGGCGGCGCCGGCGCAATTCTGGACCGGCAAGAAGCAGCGCCTGACCGCACCGGAAGTCGCGATCCGCGGCGAGGCGACGCTGAAGGACCGCCGGCTCGACGCCCGCCTCTCTCTGCGCTCGCCCTCGCTGAAGCTCGAGAGCGCGGGCGTGATCGACCTCGCGACGAGCGCCTTTCGCAATTTGCGGATCGGCGCCGACCTGCTGCGCCCGCCGGCCCTGTTCACCAACATGACCGGCGAGAAGGTGCGCGTCCTCGCCTCGCTCAACGGCCCGTTCGCCCGAGCGGCTTTCGCCTATCGCCTCACCGCCCCGCGAATCGCCTTCGACCAGACCGGCTTCGAGGATGTGGTGGCGGAAGGGAAGGGGCGCTTCTCCCGGACGCCGGTGACCGTGCCGATCCGGATGAGCGCGCGCCGGGTGACCGGGGTCGGCACCGTCGCCGGCGGCATTCTCGCCAACCTCGCGGTCACCGGCGACCTCAAGGTGACGGCGAAGCTGCTGACCGGCGAAGGCCTCGCCTTCACGTCGGACAAGTTGAAGGGCAAGTTGAGCCTGTTCGTCGACCTCGTCACCGGCAAGTACGACGTCATCCTGTCGGGCGGCCTCACCCGCTACTTCATTCCCGGCCTCGGCATCGTCGACGTGACCAGCGAATTGAAGGTGGTGCCCCACCCGAGCGGCCACGGCACGCTGGTGACCGGCCGCGGCCACGCCTGGGTGCGGCGCTTCGACAACAAGTTCCTGGCCGGGATGGCGGGCGGCCTGCCCGAGATCGAGACCGACCTCGTCCGAGGCTCCGATCTCGTCATCCACTTCGTCAATTTGAGGCTCCGAGCGCCCGCCATCGCCATCGACGGCACCGGCTACCGCCGCCGCGACGGCACCTTCTTCTTCGAGGGCAAGGGGCGGCAGAAGACCTACGGCGCCTTCGCGATGCAGCTGGACGGCGACATATCGCACCCCAAGCTCGTCTTCCGCCTGGCCGCGCCGAACGAGACGCTCGGGCTCGCCAACGTGCTGCTCAACGTCGATCCGACCCCCGCCGGCTTCGCCTTCCGCGCCAATGGCGGCTCGCGCCTCGGCCCGTTCACCGCGACCGGCGCGATCCTGCTTCCCAAGGACCAGGCGGCGCTGATCCAGTTCGCAGCGCTCGACGTCTCCGGCGCGCGGGCGACCGGCACTTTGCGCTCCGACCCCGGCGGCTTCACCGGCGTTCTGGCCGTCGCCGGCAGCGGCCTCGCCGGCAAGCTCTCATTCGATCCGGTGCGCGACATCCAGCGCATCCAGATCGATCTCACCGCCAAGGATGCCAAGCTGGCCGGGCCGCCGCCCATCTCCATCCGCGACGGGCGGGTGCAGGCGGTGGTACTGCTCGATCCGGCCGGCACCTCGCTTCGCGGCACGATCGTCGCGCGTGGGATCGGTCGAGGTCCCTTGTTCCTCGCCAGCCTCAACGCCGCCGGCGAGCTGAAGGGCGGCGTCGGCCGGATCACCGCCCGCATCGCCGGCACCCGCGGCCGGGCCTTCTCCTTCCAGACCGAGGCCGAGGTGGCGCCCGGCCGGTTCCGGCTGACCGGCGGCGGCACGGTCGACCGGCGGCCGATCCAGCTCAGCGAGCCCGCCGTGGTCACCCGCGAGGGCGACGGCTGGCGGCTGAGCCCGACCGCGGTCACCTTCGCCGGCGGCAGCGCCCGGGTCTCCGGCCTGTTCGGGGGAAGCACCACCGAGCTCGCCGCTACCTTGGAATCGATGCCGCTCTCGATCCTCGACATCGGCTGGCCCGAGCTCGGCCTCGGCGGATCGGCCTCGGGGACCCTCAACTACCGGTTCGGCGCGGCCGGCGCCCCGAGCGGCGACATGAACTTGCGCGTGCGCGGCCTCACCCGCTCCGGCCTCGTCCTCTCTTCGCGGCCGGTCGACATCGGAGTCGCCGCGAAGCTCGCCGGCGGCAATGCCGGGATCCGGGCGATCGCGGTCAGCGACGGCAAGGTGATCGGCCGCGCCCAGGCCCGGCTCGCCCCGGTCGCCGGCGGCGGCAATATCGGCGAGCGCCTGGCCGCAGCGCCGCTCTTCGCCCAGATCCGCTACAACGGCCCGGCCGACACGCTCTGGCGCCTCACCGGGGTCGAATTGCTCGACGTCAGCGGCGGAGTCGCGATCGGCGCCGACGCCACCGGGACGCTCAACAACCCGCAGATCCGCGGCTCGCTGCAGACCGACAAGGCGCGGGTCGAGAGCGCGGTGACCGGCATGGTGATCGAGAATGTCGCCGCGCGCGGCCGCTTCGGCGGGTCGCAGCTCGTCCTCGACAGCTTCGCCGGAACCACCAAGCGCGGCGGCACCGTCACCGGCCACGGCCAGTTCGACCTCGGCGCGGCGGACGGCTTCGGGATGAACGTGACGCTCGACGCCAAGGCCGCGCAATTGCTCGACCGCGACGACATCAAGGCGCAGGTCACCGGCCCGATCGTCATTCATTCGGCGCGGGGCACCGGCAGCATCTCGGGCAAGGTGCGGCTGGTCAGCGGCCAGTTCCGGCTCGGCAGCGCGACCTCGGCCGCCGCGGTCACCCGATTGAACGTCCGCGAGATCAACCAGCCGCCGGAGGAGAGGCCCGAGCCTCGCCGCCTGACCCCCTGGACGCTGGCCCTCGACGTCGATGCGCCCAACCGGCTGATGGTGACCGGGCTCGGAATCAACAGCGAATGGTCCGCGGCCCTCAAGATCGGCGGGACGGTGACCGAGCCGCGGATCGACGGACGCGCCACGCTGATCCGCGGCACCTACGATTTCGCCGGCCGCCGCTTCGACCTCGAGCGCGGAATCATCCGCTTCATGGGCGAGAGCCCGGTCAACCCGGTGCTCGACATCACGGCCGAGGGCGGAGTCCAGGGGCTGAACGCGGTCATCCGGGTCACCGGCCGCGGAATGAGACCCGAGATCGCCTTCTCGAGCACGCCCGCCTTGCCGCAGGACGAGCTCCTGAGCCGCCTGCTGTTCGGGACCTCGATCACCAACCTGTCGGCCCCCGAGGCCCTCCAGCTCGCCGCCGCCGTCGCGTCGCTGAACTCGACCGGCGGCTATCTCGACCCGATCAACGCGGTCCGCGCCGCGACCGGCCTCGATCGCCTCCGCATCGTCCCCGCGGACATCACCACCGGCCAGGGCACCGCCATCGCCGCCGGCAAATATTTCGGCCGCCGCGTCTATGTCGAGGTGGTGACCGACGCCCGCGGCTATTCGGCGACGACGGTCGAGTTCCAGATCACCCGCTGGCTGGCGCTTCTGTCGAGCGTCTCGACGATCGGCCGGGAAAGCGTCAACGTGCGCGTTTCAAAGGATTATTAGCTGGGGCAGCTTTTCGTTAACGCCCTCGCTTTATGCTTCGCTCGTCCGGGAAGACCGGGGGAGCTTATGGGATCGACGCTGACCGAGGACGACGACGGGGTCCGCCGGGCCGAACGCCGCCCGCTCGACCAATCGGCGCGGCTGCGTCCGAACAGCTGGAGCAGCCTCGAGATCCGAATGGTCGACCTCTCCGAGCTCGGCTTCCGAGCCGCCTGCGAGGCGCGGCTCCAGCGCGGCGGCTGCGTCTCGCTCGAAATCCCAGGGTACGGCATTGTCGAGGCGCAGGTCGAATGGCAGCGCGGCGACCAGTTCGGCGCCCGCTTCCTCTTGCCGATCGCCCTCGACCGCTGCGAATGGACCGTCGGCGACCGTCACCGCGCCCTCGCTCACCTGCTCGTCGAGCGGGCCGGCGCCGCCAAGGCCGGCCGCACCCGCGCCGACACGCATCTGCGCCGGCAGATCCTCGGCGCCCTGCCGATCCGCAAGGGACGGCTGACAGCCTGAAGGTGGACGCGCGCACGCCAACATTTCTTAACCTGAATCAGGCAATGCGATCGGCCTGCGCGGGCTTTCCGCGCATCTGGCCGGCGAACCGAGGCAAGGCATGAGGAAGGGGCGCTTTTCGCGAGTGAACGCCGCTCCCGGCGCGGCCGGCGAAGCGCCGTCGCTCGCCGCCTTGCTCGCGTTCGACTTCCGAGCCCCCGCCAGCGAAGACGACGGCCGGATCGCCGGAGACCGCGCGCGGAGCCTCGCCGTGGCGCTGCCACTCCTCGCCGCCTCCCATCTGCTGTGGAGCGGATTGCTGGTCTACGGCCTGTGGCGGGCCGGCGCCGCGCCCTCGGCGGCGGTGGCGGCGCTGCTCGCGGCAGTGCTCGCACTCGACGCCGGCCTCATGTTCGGCAGCCGCGCGGCGCCTCCGCATCGGCTCATCCGACTGACCGCGCTTCACACCGCGGCGAGCGCCCTCCTGTGGGCCGGCGCCGCGGCGCTGTCGACCGTGGCCGCCTCGCCCGCCATCATGGCCCGCGCCGCGGTGATCGCCGGGGCGGCGGCCTGCCTGCCCTGCTTCTTCCCGGTGCCGGCGATCCTCATCCTCGGCTGCCTCGGCACCTGCCTCGTCGCCTGGGCCGCCGGCATCGAGCCGTCGCTGCTGACCGTCGGCGCCGCGGTCGCCCTGTTCCTCGCCTCGGTCAGCGTCTCGCGCGCCCGCGAGGCGATCGCCGCCGCGCGCCATGCCCTCGCGCTCGAGGCCGAAGCCAAGAAGGCGCGCCGCTTCGTCACCGACTATGAGGAAAGCGGCCGCGGCTGGTTCTGGGAGACGGATGCCGAGGGCGCGCTGACCTACGCCTCGCCCGGATTCGCCGCCGCGGTTGCCGGCGGCCCGCTGCTCGGCCGGCGCTTCGACGAAGCCGTGCTCGCCGCCGAGCCGGCGGACGGCGAGCCCCGCCGCCGGCTCGAATTCCATCTGTCCTCGCGAATGGCCTTCGCCGAGCTCGCCGTGCGCGCTCCCGGCGAGGAAGCGGCCTGGTGGTCCCTCTCGGGCAGCCCCAATTTCGACGATTACGGCCGCTTCCTGGGCTTCCGCGGCCTCGGCTCGAGCCTGACCGAGCGGCAGCGCAGCGAGGCGGAGACGACCAAGCTGGCCCGCTTCGACAGCCTCACCGGCCTCCCCAACCGGGCGATGATGGCCGCGACCCTGGACGAGGCGTTGGCGAACGCCGCGGAGCGCCAGCGCGGCTGCGCGCTGATGCTGATCGACCTCGACCGGTTCAAGCAGGTCAACGACACGCTCGGCCACCCGATGGGGGACAAGCTCCTGAAGCGGGTCGCGGCCCGCCTGGCGGCGACGGTGGGCGGCGAAGGGCAGATCGGTCGGGTCGGCGGCGACGAGTTCCAGGCCGTGCTCCCGGATGCCGAAGGCGAAGCCAGGCTCGGCCGTCTTGCCGACGCGATCATCGCGGAGGTCTCCAGGCCCTACGAGATAGACGGCCACCGCATCGACGTCGGCGCGTCGGTCGGCATCGCGGTGGCCGAACCGAGCCGCGCTTATGCCGCCGCCTTGGTCAAGGAGGCCGATCTCGCCCTTTACGCCGCTAAGGCCGACGGCCGCGGCGCCCACCGCTTCTACGCGCCGGCGATGCAGGCGGCGGCGGTGGATCGCCAGATTCTCGAGCGGGACCTTGGCGAGGCCCTGGAGCGCGACCAGCTGCGTCTGCTCTACCAGCCGGTGGTCGAGGCGACGAGCGAGGAGATCGTCGCCTTCGAGGCACTGGTGCGCTGGCAGCACCCGACCCGAGGCCTGCTGGGCCCCGAGACGATCCTGCCGGTGGCGACGGATACCGGAATCATGCCGCGGCTGGGCGCCTGGATCCTGCGCAGCGCCTGCGCGGAGGCGGCGGCCTGGCCCGATCATGTGCGGGTCGCCGTGAACCTTTCGCCGGCCGAATTCGCCCATCCGGGGCTTGCCGCCTCGGTGATGGCGGCGCTCGCCGGCGGCGGCCTCGACCCGGACCGGCTGGAGCTCGAGATCGGCGAGGGGGTGTTCCTCGCCGACGGCGCCAGCAGCGAGACGGTGCTTGCGCGTCTGAAGGATCTCGGAGTCCGCCTCGTCCTCGACAATTTCGGAACCGGCCATTCCGGTCTCGGCCATCTGCGCAGCGCGCCTCTCGACAAGATCAAGATCGACCGAAGCTTCGTCGCCGGCGCCGCCGAGGCGAAGAGCCGCAACGCCGCCATCGTCCGCGCCATCGTCGTGCTCGCCGAGAGCCTCGGAATCGATACCACGGCGGAAGGGACGGAGACGCTGGACCAGCTGGCCCTGATCCGCCGCCTGGGCTGCGGCCAGGTGCAGGGCTTCCTGTTCGGCAAGCCGATGCCGGCGGACGAGGCGCGCGCGCTGGCCGCCGAGAGCCGCCGGCCGAGCGAGGCCGCTTTGTTCAGCCGACCGCCCCGCCACCGCCTGCTGCGCAAGGGCGCGCTGATCCTCGGCGACCTCGAATTGCCCGTGCGCCTTCGCAACATCTCGAAGGAGGGTGCGATGGTCGAGTGCGAGCGCGACCTCGCCGCCGGCACTCCGGTCACGCTGGACCTCGATGAGGCCGGGCGGCTCGGCGCCGAGGTGCGCTGGTCGAAGCACGGCCAGGTCGGGATGAAGTTCAACGCCTCCTTCGCCCTCCGCAAGCTCGCCCGCCCGCGCCCCGGCCAGGCGACGAGGATGCTGAGGCCGGCTTACCTCGAGGAACAACCGCCCGCGCCGCGCCATGCGGGGCCGTCTCCCCTCGTTCAGAAGAAGCGCCGCGGCGCCTAACGAACCGTGCCGGGCTCCGCCGCCGGCAGCGCGACGTCGTAAATGCGCATCCGCCACCCCTTGGCGTGCCCGATGAGGTAGCCAGCGCCCGGTCCCGGCTCCAGCTCGAACGGGCGCGAGGCCATCGGCGCGGCGATGCGATAGGTGAGCCGCTGCCCGTCCCAGCGCTGTAGATCGAGCTTCGCCCCGGCTATTTCGACGGCGACGGGAAGGCTTTTCGGGTCGATCTCGACCGCCGGTTCGAGATCGGCCGTGGCGCGGAAACCCACGTTCACCGCGCGCGGGGCGAAGCGCAGCCGCCCCGAAGTCTCGTCGATCGTAAACCGCAGCTCCATCGTGCCGACGGCCGCCTCGAGGTTCACGGGATAGGCGCCGCGGCTGATCGCGAGATGGTAGGGCACCGGCGGGATCGGCTCGAAGCGCAGCGCTCCCGCGATCGGGACGCCGCCGACGAAGGTCGCGGCGCGGTCGAAGCGGCCGTCCCCGTCCTCGTCGCGGAAGCAATCGGCGATCTGCCCCTTCATCATCTTCACATGGACGGCGCAATACATCCAGCCGAGGTGCCGCGGCTCGCCCCCCGCGTCGGCGCGCAGCCAGTGGGCGAGGTAAAGCGGTGCGTGCCGGTCCATGCGGTGGAGGTTGCGGAAGGCATCCTCCTCGGCATCCGTCAGGTCGAGGATGGCGACTCCGGCGAGCACGATCGGCTGCTCCAGCAGCGCCCGGTTGGGCTTCTCGCTCCGCTCTCCCTCCGGCAGGCTTTTCGGCGCGGTGAGGATCCGCGCCGTCGCGGCGGAATCGCCCGCGGGTGTGTCGGAAGGCGCCGCCGCCGCCGTGCCGGCCAGTGCGGCGGCGAGGAGCGTCGGCAGCACGCGCCGCGCCCGCCGTTCAGCTCGAATAATACATGTCGTATTCGACCGGGCTCGGCGTGGTCTCCCAGCGCATCTGCTCTTCCCACTTGAGTTCGACATAGGCATCGATCTGATCGTCGCTGAAAACGTCGCCGCGGGTCAAGAAGGCGCGGTCGGCGTCGAGGGCGTTCAGGGCCTCGCGCAGCGAGCCGCAAACGGTGGGGACGTTGACCAGCTCCTGCGGCGGCAGATCGTAGAGGTTCTTGTCCATCGGGTCGCCCGGATGAAGGCGGTTCTGGATTCCGTCGAGGCCGGCCATCAGCAGGGCCGAGTAAGCGAGATAGGGGTTGGCCAGGGCGTCGGGGAAGCGGAACTCGACGCGCTTCGCCTTCTCGCCGGCGCCGTAGGGGATCCGGCAGGAGGCGGAGCGGTTGCGGCTCGAATAAGCGAGCAGCACCGGCGCCTCGAAGCCCGGCACCAGCCGCTTGTAGCTGTTGGTGGTCGGGTTGGTGAAGGCGTTGAGGGCCCGGGCGTGCTTGATGACTCCGCCGATGAAGTAGAGCGCGGTCTCGCTTAGGCCCGCATAGCCGTTGCCGGCGAACAAAGGCTTGGAGCCGTTCCAGATCGAGAGGTGGGTGTGCATGCCCGAGCCGTTGTCCTTGGCGATCGGCTTGGGCATGAAGGTCGCGGTCTTGCCGTAGGCGTTGGCGACCATGTGGACGACATATTTGTAGATCTGCATCCGGTCGGCGGTCTGGGTGAGCGTGCCGTAGGTGAGGCCCAATTCGTGCTGGGCGGCGGCGACCTCGTGATGGTGCTTGTCCATGGGCAGGCCCATCTCGATCATCGTCGAGACCATCTCACCCCTGATGTCCATCGCGCTGTCGACCGGCGCGACCGGGAAATAGCCGCCCTTGGCGCGCGGCCGGTGGCCGAGGTTGCCGCCCTCATAGTCGCGGCCCGAATTGGTCGGAAGCTCGATGTCGTCGATCCGGAAGTAGGAGCTGTTGTAGCCGTCCTCGAACCGCACGTCGTCGAACATGAAGAATTCCGCCTCCGGGCCGACATAGACGGTGTCGCCGATGCCGGTGCCCCTGAGGTAGGTCTCGGCCCGCTTGGCGGTGGAGCGCGGGTCGCGGGCGTAGAGCTCCCCGGTGCCGGGATCGACGATGTCGCAGAAGATGACGAGCATCGGAGTCGCGCTGAACGGGTCGCCATAGACCGCGTCGAGGTCGGGCTTCAGGATCATGTCGCTCTCGTTGATCGCCTTCCAGCCGGCGATCGAGGAGCCGTCGAACATGAATCCGTCGGTCAGCTGGTCCTCGTCGACGATCCCCGAGACCATCGAGAGATGCTGCCACTTGCCGCGCGGATCGGTGAACCTCAGGTCGACCCACTCGATCTCCTCGTCCTTGATCCGCTTCAGGATCTTGCCCGCGTCGTTCGCCATGTCGTTCGCCCCTGTTCGTCACCCCAGCGAAGGCTGGGGTCCATGCTGCGCCTGCGCCCGGCACGAGCTTCCGCATGGATGCCAGCCTGCGCTGGCATGACGGGAATCGGTCGGACGGTGTGCTGGCAGCCTTCCCTGTCAGGGCGCTCCCGTCCAGCCGTCCCGGCCAGGCCGTGAAGATTTCACGTGGATGAGCGTCAGTAGGAGCGGCGGCGGGCCGAGACGAGCATTCTCAGCAGCATCGCGACGGGGCGCGGGACTCCGACCCGGCCCTCGAGCCAGAGGCTGACCGCGGAGCGGCTGACCCCGATCGCGCCGGCGAGATCGCTCTGCGTGCGATAGCCGAGCGCCCGCATCGCCGAGCGCAGCTCGTCGGGCGACATCGAGGCGAGGAGGGGATCGTCCACGGAGTCGATTTACCCTCCAAGTCACCCCGGCGAAAGCCGGGGCCCATGAACACGCTCCTTCGAGTTGGCACGGCCGTGTTCGTGGGTCCCGGCTTTCGCCGGGATGACTCGGCTTAGATCGCGTCCGATCCCCGCTCGCCGGTGCGGATGCGGACCGCTTCCTCGATCGTCGAGACGAAGATCTTGCCGTCGCCGATCCGGCCGGTGCGGGCGGCGTTGGCGATCGCCTCGACCACCCGCTC
>JAXDPA010000113.1:0-20154 GCA_034668685.1 Sphingomonadales bacterium
GCTTTCAAGGTTCTGCGGATCAACCTCCGCGACTGTGTCGGGGCGGCGTAAATCACCGAAGGTAACGAGCAGTGGATATGAGTTTGGCTGGAGCTCGGCTGAGCCGCGCACATTTTTCAGCGCGTCATACCGTGCCCGTATCGCTTCGATCCCCGAGCCCTTATTGGGCGGGTTGGGAAGCAGAGCCCAAGCGAAGCCGCCAGCATCCGGGTGGTCGAACGGTGCATTGAGAACGGCAAAGAGAAATCCCCTCTTGCCCAGGTCCACGGCTACCGCTTCGCCCCGCGCCTCGGTCGAAATCTGGGCCGCCTCCGGGCCAGGGAATCCGGGCCCTTTCGAGGTCTTCACCTCGATGACGGTCGAGCCCTCCCGCACACCCTCAGGCGTGTTCACTTCCACCGTCATGCGATAGCGATATGTCGGGATACGGCTTCCGCAGCCGGAGAGAAGGAACGGCACCGCCGCCGCTGCCAGGATCACACGCATGAACCGTGAATCTAGAGTCACGTCAGGCATCCCTTTGAAGTTCGTCTAGGGAAAGTGAGCGAGGGTCGCCGGAAGGGAGCTGACTCGCCCATTGGACGTAGCCGCTCGACGGCCCGAAATCGGGCAGACGCGACGAGAGTTTTTTCGTGACCGGATCGGAAGTGATCGCGATCTCGATGTTCTTCAGCGCGATCCCCGGGCCGAAGACGGCGGCGAGGTCCGCCGGGTCGACGACCTCGATTGACTTTGCATCCTTCGGATCGCGGAAGGTAATGAGGCGCGGATAAGCGTCGCTCGGAAGTAGGGCCGGCTCGCGCTCCCGCTTCAGGCCCTCGAATTCCTGGTGCCAGTCATGCCCCGGAGGCAGCGTCGACTCATAAGCGAGTACCGGATAGAGGCCCGCCGCGTCATACCCATTGGAGGGACTGCTGAGCAGCGCGAACAGCGTGTGTCCGCCTGGTAGGTCGACAAACACCGCCTCGCCGCGCGCCCGACGGGTGAAGGCACTCGCTGCGAGCGGGCCGGTGGAACGCCCCCGAACCTCGATGACGCTCGAGCCGGTGCGCGGACCTTGCGGCGTGTCGACGACGACCGTCATCCGGTAGCGGTAGCTCTCCCCGCCCCCGAAGCCGCAGCCGGCGAGAACGAGTGGGCTCAAGAGGGCGCCGAGGGCCGTTCTGCGCGTCAGCACGCAGACCCCGAATATTCACGGTTGTCGGAGTCCATCGCGAGTATCGCGCGAAACATCCGCGGGTCGAGAGTCATGCTCCTCGTTCCTCGCGAGAAAAATCGTTGGGGCTAATTCGGCGCGCGTCCCCATAAGGGAGTTGTTCGACCCATTTGGAATAAGCTGTTCCGCTACCGAAGTCGGGCAAACGGTGTTTTATTCCGGTCGTGAGGGGATCAGTCGTTATCGCGATTTCGACCCCTCCGAAGGATAAGCCGGGGCCCAGGCTGCTCAGGTCTGTCGGATCAATTACTCTGACCGAAGTGGCGTCCTTCGGATCATCGAACGTCACGAAGATGGGATAATTCTCTTCCGGCAGCTTTGCTGGTGTGTGCTGACTGCGCAGGGCTTGGAACGTCTGTCGCCAATCGCGAGCTGCAGGGAGGACTGGCTGGTAGGCGTAGTTTGCGTAGACCGAGGCCGCATCATACCCCTGCGCCCTGTTGCGAAGAAGCGCGAACAAGGTCTTGCCTCCTGGAAGATCAATCGCAACCGCCTCCCCCTTAATTCCGCTAACGTACGCACTGGGGGACAGAAAGCCGCCCGAGCGACCTCGGACCTCTATGACGCTCGAGCCGCTACGCTGACCCTCCGGCGTGTCGACGATGACGGTCATCCGATAGCGATAGCTCTCGCCGCCTCCGAAGCCGCAGCCGGCAAGAACGAGCGGCATGGCGACCGCTGCCAGGACAACACGCATGAACCGCGATCCTAGAGTCACGTCAGGAATTCCTCTGAAAATCGTCCAGGGTGACGAGGCGAGGGTCCCCTACGTGAAGCTGTCTCGCCCATTGGTCGTAGCCGCTCGACGGGCCGAAATTGGGCAGGCGACCCGACAGGCGTTTGGTGACCGGATCGGATGTGATGGCGATCTCGATGTTCCTCAGCGCGATGCCGGCACCAAAGCTCGCGGCCAAGTCTGCCGGGTCGACGATTTCGATCGACGTCACATCCTTCGGGTCGCGGAACGTAACGAGCTGAGGGTAATGCTCCGGCGGCAGCATCGCCGATGATGTCTGACGCTTCAGGGCCCGGGCCTGTTCACGCCAACCCAATCCGCGTGGAACGGCGTCGGCATACGCAAACTGTGGGTATTCGTCCCCGGCGTTGTAGCCGTCAGGCTTGTTGCTGAGGAGAGCGAACAGGGTGCGGCGACCGGGAAGGTCGACGAACGGGGCCTCGCCGTAGGACCGACGATTGAAAACGCTGGCTGCCAGGGGACCAGTGGGATGCGCTCGCACCTCAATGACGCTCGACCCGCTGCGCGGCCCCTCGGGCGTATCGACCACGACCGTCATCCGGTAGCGATAGCTCTCGCCGCTGCCGAGCCCGCAGCCGGTGAGAAAGAGCGGGCTCAAGAGGGCGCCGAGGGCGGTTCTGCGCGTCAGCACACCGACCCCGAATATCCGGCAGCGCCGCTTGTCGCGCCGGCCCAAGAATAGTCGTGGAACGGGATATTCGCGGGACTGCCGGCCGGGCCGGGCGCCGAAGCGCTTCGCTGCAGATAAGACGCCCTCGCCCCAAGCCCCACATCGCCCCCTGTCGTCCGGGGCTTCTCCCTGCTCCGGCCACGCGCATAGTCGGCCCGCCGAGCGATTCCTGTCAATCCTGTAATGAGAATTATTTTCGGTTTCTTTCGACTACTTACAGGTAGTCGTTAACTATTCTTAACGCCGTCGGAGAGCGGTTTTGCGGCCGGGCCGGGCCAAGCTTCTGCCGCTTGCCGGCGGGCGGCCTCCGCCCGTAGCATCGGCCCGCCGGGAGGGGCGGCGCGCGAGCCGCCAGGGCTTGGAGAAGGCCGATGAGGATCACCGTTACCGGGCTGGCCGTCGCCGCCGGGCTGGTCGCCTGCGCCGGGGCGGTGGCGCTCCACTGGATCGAGCATCCCGGCAAGATCTGCGCCGCCCGCCGGCCGGCCCGGAACCCGGCGTGGAACGGCAAGCCCGGCCTGCCCTGCCCGCCGCCCTGACCGGGTCGCCGGCGCCCGACAGAGGACGCGCTCGGTCCGCCCGCGCACCCAAGCCGGATTGCCATGCGGCCGCGCTTGCGCTCTGATGCGGGCGAGGGGGTGAGCCGTGGACGAGGGCGCAGAGCAAGCCGGCCTGTTCGTTCGGCGGGTCTTCGCCTGCCCGCCCGAGGTCGCCGAGGAGATGGTCCGGCGCGGCCGGCTTCGGCGCTACGCGCTGCACGCGGCGATCGTCCGCCAGGGCGACCGGACGACGCTCAGCTGGCTGGTCATCGTCGGCCGCGCCCATGCCCTGCTCTATTCGGCCGACGGCCAGATGGTGCTGCTCCAGGAATATCGGGCCGGCGACCTGTTCGGAGCGGTCGCCGAGCTCGGCGCGGCGCGGGAGGAAGCCGACGTCGTCGCGGTCGAGCCGGTCTCGGCCCTGACCCTCGAGGGCGCCGATCTGGCGCTGCTCGCCCAGCGCCACGGCTGCATCGGCCTGGCCTTGACCCGGATGCTGCTCCGGCGGCTTCGCCAGACCACCTCGCGCATGTACGAGCGGGCGGCGCTGACCTCGGCCGGCCGGGTCTATGCCGAGCTGCTGCGCCAGGCGCGGGAGAGCCCCGACCTCGTCGTCCGGCCGGCGCCGGTGATCGCCGAGCTGGCGCTTCGGGTCGCGACGACGCGGGAGACGGCCTCGCGCGCGGTCAACGCGCTGGAGCGCCGCGGAATCATCCGCCGCGAAGCCCACGAGCTGCGGGTCGTGGCGCCGCACCGGCTCGAGGCGATGGTGCTATGAGCCGGCCGGCCCGGCCCTGAGGGCGAACAGGGCGACCGGCGGCCCGGCGTCGGGCGGGTCGAGCTCCCCCACCGGCTCGACCGGTGGGGCGCCGCGGCCCGAGGCGACCAGGGCGGCGGCGAAGTCCTCGGTGACGCAGGCGGAGCCGGACGGGGCCGAGGCGCAGGCCGCGCTGGCCGAGGCGGTCGCCGCCAGCGGCAGCCGCTCGCCGCCCGAGAAGGGATCGGCGAACGGGGCGGCCACCGAATAGCTTCCGCCGACGCAGTAGCCAAGCTCGGCCAGCCGTCGCGCCGCCTCCGCCGCCTCGCCGGGGCGGGCATAGCCGATCAGCACCTGGCCGGCCGCCCAGTAAGGCGCCAGCGCGGCTTTCGGGCCTTCGGTGAGGCGGGAGCGCAGGGCGGCGAGCCGGCGCGGATCCTCGGTCTCCTGCCCGACCGCCAGCACCGCCAGCGGGCGACGGGCGGCGGTGGAAACCGGGGCGTCGCCGGGGCTCGTGGATTGCTCCCTCGGAGCGACGATCCGGCGCTGGCGCCAGCCGCCTTCCGCCCAGCGCAGGCCGGCGCGGGCGGTGGCGCCGCGCCGCCGCCCCCCGGCCGCCGGCTCGGGATCGTTGTCGACGACGAGCAACTGGACCGCCTCGCTCTCCAGCCGCCGGGCGTTCATCAGCGCCGTCCCCATCGCGACCTCGTCGGCCAGCGCAATCGCCGCGGAATCGGGTTCGGCGCCGATCGGCCGCACCGGCCGCACCGTCTCCGCCTGCGCCAGCACCGCGTCGAACCGCCCGCGCCACCCGCTTCCCCACGGGTCGACCGACCGCGCCGCGAAGGCCTCGGCGCCGCCGGGAAGGATCAGATGGAGCTCGGCGCCGCGGGCGAGCACCGCCTCGGCGATGATGATGTCGGCGCCGGCGGCGAGCGCTCCGTAGGCGAAATGCACCCTCTCCTCGGCGAGCGACTCCTCGATCCGCCGCCGCAGCGCCGGGCGCGGCCGGGTCGCCCGGAACGCCATATGGCCTCCGAAATGCAGCGATCGCGGAGGCCGAAGCGCGTCGAGCCAGCCCGAATCCCGCCCCCGCTCGGCGAGGATCAGGGCGAATTGCCTGAGCGTCGAGGCATGGTCTTCCCAGGCTTCGGGCGCGAGGGCGATCGCCTCCGCGAAGGCGGCGCGCGCCTGCTCCTCGCGGTCGAGCAGAAGCAGCGCCTCCGCCCGCGTGGCGACCCGGTAATAGGGAGTCTCCGGCTCGTCCGGATTGGCCTCGACCCGTTCGAGGACCTCGCCGGCGAACCGCCGCGCCCGCTCCGAATCGCCGCTGAGCAGCGAGAGCGTCGCGGCGTTGATCAGCGGATAGGTGGTGCCTTCGCCGCCCGCGGCCTCGGCATAGGCCTGCGCGGCCTCGGCATAGAGCCGGCGCCGCGCCTCCCCGGTGGCCAGGGCGGCGGCGTCCTTCAGCAACCGCCCCTTCACCGCGAATACCGCCGAATCCTGCGCGGCGGCGCCGCTGGTCCTTTCGGCGAGAAGCCGCCGGGCCCGCGCCGTCGAACCGGCGCGGGCGAGGGCGACGATTTCGGCGAGCGAGGCGTCTACCACGCCGTCCTCGCAGCGTCGGCTTCCAGGGTCACGGCGGGGGAACCGGCGGACCCATGTTGGTCCCGTCGGGGTCGAAGGTGACGGTCAGCGGCGGAGCGCAGCCGTCGGCGAACCCGACCTTGAAGTTCATGTCGAACTTGAACTTCTGCTTCTCCTCCCCAAGCTTGTCGCCGGCGGCGTTGCGCTTCATGTGATTGACGAAGGCGATCGCCGAGCGCTCCGAAGCCAGGCCGGTCTCCTCGTCGAAAACCGTCAGATCGAGATCGACCCCATCGAAGAAAGTGTGGTTCGGGACGGGCGAATTGTCGAAGCTGATCCCAGCCAGGAAATCGCCGCTCCTGTAGAAGCTCCAGCTCTCTTCGTCGATGAAGAAGGCGATATAGCTGGTCCTCGTCCATTCGATCGCGTTGAAATCCGAGCCATCGGGGGACGGATTGTCGTCCGTTCCACGGGCATTGTCCACCAGAGCCTGCAGCACATCCTTGAGCGCCCCCGATGCGATCGGCGCGCAATGATCGTAAGTGTAATGCTTTACTCGCAGGCGACGGTCGGCGTCGAAGCGAACGTAATAGAAATACACGAAATGCGGCGCTTTCTCGAAGCCCGGCCGAGGCGGATCCTCGGTCAGCCTTTTCTCGTAGACGCTGCGGGAATGCGGGCGGCCGGCCCGATAATCGCTCGCCGGATCCTCGAGCAGATCCGCCAGGAACAGCGGATTGTCTTCGAGGCAGGGGGCGCGCTCCATAACCTGGGTGTCCATGATTGTCCTCCTTGCGGTCTCGCCATCTCTGGCCATGCAAGCGCACTCTTCTCTGCGCCGTGGGCACGGAGCAGCGAACGCCCGGAGGATAACATTGCCGGTTTGGAGGGCGCGTGACGCCGGTCACGGCCGGGGCCGCCTTTCCCCCGACCGGGCCGGGGCGGCCCCGGCCTCGAGGGCCGCCACGCACCGCGCGATCTCGGCGGCCCGCGGATTGCGCTGACGGGCGAGCCGCGTCCCGTCGCCGACGATCCGCCGCGCCAGCCCGCGCCTCGAGAGGCCCGGCGGAAGCGCCAGTCCGCTATAATAAAGGAAACAGCCCGTCTTCGCCCGGAACAGCCGCCATTCGGCATTGCCGGGGTCGAGATCGGCGAGCTGTCCGGCGGTCCGGTAGGCGGCGAGAAGCTCGCGGCGTTCCCCGGCGCGATCGCCGAGCTTGACCATCGACTGGGAGATCGCCGCCTGCGCCAGCGCGAAGCGATAGCCGGCCTCGACGTTGAGCGGGTGCGCCCGGGCGAGCCGTTCGACGATCGCATATTGGCGCCGGCGCGCCGCCAGCGATTCCGCCCAGCGCGCGCGGACGAAGAAGCTGTCGGCCAGCCATGCATAGGCGTTGGCCTCGCTGAGCTGCACCTCCTCCGGCAGCGGCCCGAGACGGGCGGAGCGCTCGTACCATCCGACCGCCCGGCCATATTGGCGTTCGGCCGCCGCCGGATCGCCCAGGCCGTTCAACTGGACGTTGCCCAGATCGACGGCGCTGGACGCCGCTTCGACCATGTAGGCCGGATCGGCCGGAGCTTTTTGGAGGAGCCGATCGGTGGCGGCGGCGTAGCGCAGATATTGGGACCGCGCCGCGGGCCAATCCTGTCGAAGCTCGTAGACCCGGCCAATCCAATATTCGCTGCGGGCGTGGGCCAGCAGGCGCTCGGGGTCATCGGGGCTCCGGGCGAGCTGCTCGCCCGTCACCCGCCGCGCCTCGGCGAAGGCGCCGACCGCGGAATCCATCTGGCCGGTGGTCAGCGCGTCCTCGCCGATCGCCTGCAGCAGGCGCGCCCGCCGGACGAGGGAATCGCCGGGCAGGCGGCCGAGGTCCTGGTCGCGATAGCGGGCGAGGGCGCGGCGGTTGACCATAACGAGCACGTCGGTCCGCCCGACCCCCTTCAGCACGGCGCGCAGATCGGTCAGCATGAACTCGACCATGCCCTCGGCGTCGGCTCTCTGCCGGGCCGCCTCCTGCCGCTCGCGGAAGGCGAAGGCGGTCAGCACCGCCATCGCCAGCACGGCGGCCAAGGCCGCCGCCGTCAGATAGGTGACGCGCCGCACCCGGCGCTGGGCGTCGCGCTGGGCGAGGGAGTCGAGGCCGACGCCGGACAGGCCGGCGACGAGCTTCAGAAGGCCGAGCCGTCGCCCGTCGTGGCCCGGGCGAAGGTCGGCGGCGAGCGGCTCGGGTCGGCCGCCGGCGGTCAGCTCGGACGGGAAGCATTCCGGCGGCTCACCGGCGGCGACGGCGGCGAGGATCGGACGGTCCGGGTGCAGCGCCCGGAAGGTCGAGATCTCTTCCGCCACCCAGGGGGAGGCGGCCGCGTTGGGCGAGCACACGACGATCAGGCTCTCGGATACGGCCAGCGCGGCGCGGACCGTCTCGCTGAGGTCGCCGGAGGCCGGCAATTCCTCCCGGTCGCGGAAGATCGGGGTCAGCCGCGCCGGCACCGGGCCGCGCTCTCCCTCGGTCCCGACCAGGCGCCGGGGCAGGCGGTATCCCTCGAGCCGTCGGTGCAGCCAGCGGCCCAGCGCGGCGTCCCGGTGGCTGTAGCTGATGAACGCCTTGTACCGCGATGCCGCGGGCCGTGCCCCGTCCCCCATGCAAGCCCCCCGGCCAGGCGGCCTTCCGCCGCGCGGTGAAAGTGCCAGAGGCGGACCGTGCCCACAATTGCCAAGAGCGTCGGAAATCCCCCCGAAATGGATGGATTACAGAGGCTTGTCACCGGGTTTCGGGGAAATGAGATGCGACGGCGGACGGGATGCTCTAAAGGCCTCTGCCATGTCAGCAGGGACAGGAGCGATCCGAGTGGGCGTCGGCGGCTGGGATTACGATCCGTGGCGGGAGACCTTCTACCCGCCGCGCCTGGCCAAGGCGAAGCAACTCGAATTCGCCGCCAGCCACCTCACCGCGATCGAAATCAACGCGACCTATTACAAGCTCCAGAAGCCGGCCACCTTCGCCAAATGGCGCGGCCTGGTGCCCGACGGCTTCCGCTTCGCGATCAAGGGCTCGCGCTTCTGCTCTAACCGCCGGGTGCTCGGCGAGGCCGGCGAGGCGATCGGGCGCTTCTTCGGCCAGGGCCTCGCCGAGCTCGGCGACAAACTCGGACCCATCCTGTGGCAGTTCATGACCACCAAGGTCTTCGAGCCGGACGATTTCGCCGCCTTCCTCGCCCTTCTCCCCGGGAGCGTCGGCGGCGTGCCGCTCGTCCACGCTGTCGAGCCGCGGCACGAAAGCTTCCGGACGCCGGTCTTCGTCGAGCTGGCGCGGAAGGCGGGGGTCGCCATCGTCTTCGCCGATTCCGACGAGCATCCGTGCCTCGCCGACCTTTCAGGCACGATCGCTTATGCCCGCCTCCAGCGCGCCCGCGCCGACCAGCCCGCCGGATATCCGCCCGGCGAGCTCGACCGCTGGGCCCGGGCGGCGCTCGGCTGGTCGCGCGGCGAGACCCCGTCCGTCCTGCCGACCTGCGCCCGCCCCGCCCCGCCTGGCCCGCGCGACACCTACGTCTTCTTCATCTCCGGCGCCAAGGAGCGCAATCCCGCCGCCGCCATGGCCCTGATCGAGCGGCTGTCTTAAAGCGATTGCCGTGAACCCGCTCTATGCGAACCTTCCGACCACCGTCTTCGCCCATATGTCGGCGCTCGCCGCGGAGCACGACGCCGTCAATCTCGGCCAGGGCTTCCCCGATTTCGGCTGGCCCGACGACGTGGTGGCCAAGGCCGCCGAAGCGCTGGCCGGCTCCAACCAATATGCGCCGATGCCCGGCCTCGCCGAGCTGCGCGCCGCGGTGGCGGACCATTATCGCCGAGCCCAGGGCCTCGATCTCGCCGCGGAAAGCGTGACGATCACGTCCGGCGCCACCGAGGCGCTCGCCGCCGCTCTGCTCGCCCTGATCACGCCGGGCGACGAGGTTTTGCTCTTCCAGCCGCTCTACGACGCCTATTTGCCGCTCGTCCTGCGCGCCGGCGGCGTTCCGCGCTTCGTCCGCCTGGCGCCGCCCGACTGGCGAATCACGGCCGAGGCCCTCGCCGCCGCCTTCACGCCGAAGACCCGCCTCGTCGTCTTCAACAACCCCCACAATCCTTCCGCGCGCGTCTTCACCGAAGAGGAGCTTGGCCTGCTCGCCGAGGCCTGCATCGCCCACGGCTCGATCGCTCTCACCGACGAGGTCTGGGAGCATCTCGTCTTCGACGGCCGCGCCCACCGGCCGCTCTCGGCCTTGCCCGGCATGGCGGAGCGCACGGTCAAGGTCGGCTCCGCGGGCAAGATCTTCTCGCTGACCGGCTGGAAGGTCGGCTGGGTGGTCGCTCCGCCGGCGCTCGGCGAGCCGATCCGAAAGGCCCACCAGTTCCTGACCTTCGCAACGGCGCCCAACCTCCAGGCCGCCGTCGCCTACGGCCTCGGCAAGGACGCCGCGACGTTCGACGCCATGCGCGCGGGCTTCGCAGAGGCGCGCGATCACCTCGCCGCCGGCCTCGCCGCCGCCGGCTACGCAACCCTACCCTGCGAGGGCACCTACTTCCTCTCGCTCGACCTCGCCGCCTCGGGCGTCGCGCTCGACGATGTCACATTCTGCGACCGCCTCGTCCGAGAAGCGGGAGTCGCCGCCATCCCGCTCTCCAGCTTCTACGCCGAGAACCCCGTAACCACCGCCGTCCGCCTCTGCTTCGCCAAGACTCGGGTCACGCTGGACAAAGCGATAGACCGCCTGGCCGCGGCACGGAAGCTGTTCGCCTGACACCCGTCATGCCGGCGACGGCTGCGACTCGGCGCTTCGGCCTCGCCGCCGCACCCCATCTTCACCCTGTCAAAGAGCCGGCCCGAGTCGCGACTCGGGAATAGGATAAGTAATAGGGATTTTCCTATTAGTCAAGAACAAAGTTGGAACGGGGAAGCCCGCTAGACCGCCACGAGCGGCAAGGCGATGCCCGGAACGTCGGCGCGGAACTCGAACAGGTCGCCGGCCTCGCGCTGGCGCTCGAGCTGGTCGGGGCGGAGCAGCTGGCGGGCGGTGGTCGCCCACACTGTGCGCAGGTCGGGGCCGCCGAACGCGATCTTGGTGATGTTGGCGACCGGGAAGCGGACCCGGCCGACCAGCTCGCCTTTGGGCGAATAGCGCCGCGCCTCCCACCCCGCGTAGAGCGCGATCCAGACGCAGCCTTCGGAATCGATGGTCGGGCCGTCGGGATAGCCTTCCTTGGGATCGATGCGGACGAACGGGCGGGCGTCTCCCAGCGTGCCGTCCTCCGCCACGTCCGCCGCCTCGATCGTGCCGCCCAGGGTGTCGACGAAATAGAGGATCCGCCCGTCCGGCGACAGGCACGGCCCGTTGGTGATGGCGATCCCGTCGAGCCCGGTGCGCGCCACCGCGCCCTTGCGGAAGCGGTAGAAGGCGCCGGTCCTGGCCTTCTCATAATTGTCCATCGTCCCGAACCACAGGCGCCCGGAGGGATCGACGACCCCGTCGTTGAGGCGATTGTCCGGCCGGTCGGGCTCGACCTCGGCGAGGAGGGTGAAGGCGCCGCTCTCCGGGTCGAAACGGTGAAGGCCGCTCTGCAGCCCGACGACGAAGCCGCCGCCTTCCGCCGGCACGATGAAGCCGACCTGCTTGGGCGAATCCCAGCTTCGCCGCCCGCCGGACACGGGCTCGTAGCGGTGGATCTTGCGGCGCTTGATGTCGACGAACCACAGGGCCCCGTTCGCCCAGACCGGCCCCTCGCCCAGCTCGGCCTGGACGTCCCACACATTCCCGACGTCGCTCATCCCGTCTCGTCTCCCTCGCGAAGCCGCCGTTATGGCCTCGCGCCCGGCCGAAGCAAGGGTGCCGCGAACGTCTTTACCCCGGCTATTGCATAATTATGCAGTTTTCTGCATGCGACAAACATGATTCGCGCGGCGATCCTGGGTGCGTCCGGCTTCGTCGGCGCCGAACTGCTCCGGCTGCTCGACCTCCATCCGGGGATCGAGCCGCTCGCCCTGTTCGGCGACACCCAGGCCGGCCAGCCGCTCGGCGAAGTGCATCCGCACCTCGCTTTGGCTTATCCGGGCCTCACCGTCGATCGTTATTCGCCCGAAGCGCTGGCCGGCGCCGACCTGGTCTTCGCCGCCTTGCCGCACGGCCGTTCGCAGGATGTCGCGTCGGAGATACTCGCGACCGGCGCCCGCTTCGTCGATCTCGGCGCCGACTTCCGGCTCGCCTCGGCCGAGGATTACGAGCGCTGGTACGGCGAGCCGCACAAGGCGCCGGAGCTCCTTTCCCGCTTCGTCTACGGAATCCCCGAGCTCCACCGCGCCGCGATCGCCGCTTCGCAGGCGGTCGCCGCCGCCGGCTGCTACCCGACCTCGGCGATCCTCGCTTTGAAGCCGCTCATCGACCTGATCGAGCCAGGGACCCTTGTCGTCGACGCCGCCTCCGGGGTCAGCGGCGCCGGCAAGGGGCTCAAGGAGACCACCCACTTCAACAGCGTCGATGAGAATTTCGCCGCCTACGGCCTGCTCGGCCACCG
This sequence comes from Sphingomonadales bacterium, assembly GCA_034668685.1. Taxonomy (GTDB): domain Bacteria; phylum Pseudomonadota; class Alphaproteobacteria; order Sphingomonadales; family Sphingomonadaceae; genus Allosphingosinicella. Next base: position 12,080 of record JAXDPA010000113.1, read on the forward strand.
CCACACCGCCGAGATGGAGCAGGCGCTCGGCGAGACCCTCCTCTTCACCCCCCACCTCGCCCCGATGAACCGCGGAATCCTCGCCACCTGCCACGGGATCGCCAAAGGCCCCTGCGACCCGCTCGCCCGCCTGCGCGAAGCCTATGAAGGCGAGCCGTTCGTCCATGTTTCCGAACGCCCCCCCGCGACCAAGTGGACGCTCGGCTCCAACGCCGTCCACCTCACCGCACGCTACGACCCGCGCACCGGGCGGATCCTCGCCCTCGCCGCGCTCGACAACCTCGTGAAAGGAGCCGCCGGCCAGATGATCCAGTGCGCCAACCTGATGCTCGGCCTCGACGAGAGGGCCGGCCTCCCGCGGGTGGGAGTGTGGCCGTGAGCGTCACCGCTCCGCTGGGCTTCGTCGCCGCCGGCTGCCATGCCGGGCTGAAACGGCGGCGCTACGACATGGCGCTGCTCGCGACCGACGACCGCCGGCCGGTGACCACGGCGGCCGTCTTCACGCAGAACAGGTTCGCCGCGCCGCCGGTGATCCTCGACCGCCAGCGGCTGGCGGAGAACGGCGGACGCGCGGCGGCGATCATCGTCAATTCCGGCAACGCCAATGCCGGCACCGGCGGCGCCGGCCTCGCCGACGCGCAGGCGATGGCGGTCGCGGCGGCCGGAGCGCTCGGAGTCGACCAGGCCGACGTCCTGGTTTGCTCGACCGGGATCATCGGCACGCCGCTGCCGATGGACATCATCCTCGAGGCGACCCCGAAGCTGGCGAAGAAGCTCTCGAAAGCGGGCGCCCACGACGCCGCCAACGGCATCCTCACCACCGATCACAAGGCCAAGGAAGCGGTGATCGAGGGCTCGACCTTCACGCTCGGCGGAATGGCCAAGGGCTGCGGAATGATCGCGCCCAACATGGCGACCATGCTCGCCTTCCTCACCACCGACGCCGAGGTCGGGCGCGACGCGCTGCAGGCGGTCCTCGCCGACGCCGCCGACCGGACCTTCAACACCCTGAACGTCGACGGCGCCACCTCGACCAACGACACGGCGATGCTGCTGGCGAGCGGCCGCCGCGGCAGGCCGGACAGGAAGGAGTTCGCCGACGCCGTCCACCGCCTCTGCGAGGATTTGACCTATCAGATGGCGCGCGACGCCGAAGGCATGACCAAGATGGTCCTTCTTCGCGTGACCGGCGCCGCCTCCGACGCCGAGGCCCGTGCCGCGGCCAAGTCGATCGCCGAGAACAACCTCGTCAAATGCTCCTGGTACGGCGGCGATCCCTATTGGGGCCGACTGCTCGGCGCCGCCGGCTCGGCGGGCATCGCCTTCGAGGCGGAGAAGACGAAGGTCGCCTATGGCGGCATCACCGTCAGCCGCGGCGGCACCAACGCCCCGCACGACGCCGAAGCCGTCGCCCGCCACATGAAGAACGAGACGATCCAGATCGAGGTCGCCCTGGGCCTCGGCCAAGGCTCGGCCCAGGTCATCGGAATCGACCTCGGCCCCGGCTACATCAAAGAGAATTCGAGGACGTCGTGAGGCACACCGTCATTGCGAGGAGCGAAGCGACGAAGCAATCCAGCGGGCGGAGGCGCAGCTCTGGATTGCTTCGCTTCGCTCGCAATGACGGCGTGGGGACCCCGTCATGATCGACGCCTCCAACACCGCGCGGGTCCTCGTCCAGGCCCTGCCCTACATCCAGCGCTTCGCCGGCCGTTCGGTCGTGGTGAAGCTGGGCGGGGCGGCGCTCGACGCCGAGCTCGACCGCGCCCTCGCCCAGGACGTGCTGCTGCTGCGCTCGGTCGGGATGCGGGTCGTCCTCGTCCACGGCGGCGGCCCGCAGGTCGACGCGATGATGCGCCGGCTCGACATGAAGCCGGAGTTCCGGGACGGCCTCCGGGTCACCAACGCCGACACGCTCGACATCGTCCGGATGGTGCTGGTCGGCAAGATCAACCGCGACCTCGTCGGCACCATCAACCGCGAGGCGCTCGAGGATCCCGTCGCGGTCGGCGTCTCGGGCGAGGACGGCGGCCTGCTCACCGTCGTGGCGCGCGAATCGAGCCTCGGCTTCGTCGGCGACGTCAGCCACGTCCGCGCCTCGGTGCTGACCCGCCTGCTCGACGAGGGCCTCGCCCCGGTCGTCTCGACGGTCGGCGCCGATACCGCCGGCCAGCCCTACAACGTCAACGCCGACGAGGCGGCGCGCGCGATCGCGGTGGCGATGGGCGCCGAGAAGATCGTCTACCTGACCGCCGCGCCCGGCCTGCTCGCCGATCCCACGGACGAGGAAAGCCTCATCCCCCGCCTCACCTCCGCCGAGCTTCGCGAGCGGATCGAGCATGAGAGCGTGGGCAGGGGCATGATCCCCAAGCTGCGCGCCTGCGCCGACGCCGTCGACGCCGGGGTCGGCACCGCCCACATCATCGACGGCCGAGTTCCCCACGCCCTTCTCATCGAGCTGCTCACCGACGAGGGCATCGGCACCATGGTCCGCCGGGAGAGAAACTGGTGACGGCGCATCTCCTCAGCATCGCCGAGCTCGGCCGCGAGGGCCTGGAGCAGATCCTCGCCCTCGCCGAGGCGCCCGATCTCGGCCGCCCGCTCGCCGGCCGGGGGGTCGCCCTGGTCTTCCAGAAGCCGTCGGCGCGCACCCGCAACTCGATGGAGATGGCGACCGTCCAATTGGGCGGCCATCCGGTCTACATCCGCAAGGAGGAGGTCGGCCTCGGCGACCGCGAGACGGCCGAGGACGTCGCCCGCACCCTCGCCTGCTTCCACGCCGTCGTCGCCGCCCGGGTCCTCGACCATCGCGACCTCGAAAGGATGGCCGCCGTCTCGCCCAGGCCGGTGCTCAACCTGCTCTCCGACCGCGACCACCCGCTCCAGGCCCTCGCCGACCTGCTCACCGTCCGCCAGCTGCTTGGCCGGATCGAGGGCGCACGCATCGCCTATGTCGGCGACGGCGACAACAATGTCGCGCGCTCGCTCGCCGAGGCCGGCGCCCTGCTCGGCGCCGACATCCGAATCGCGAGCCCCGAAGGCTATGCGCTCGCCCAGGCGCCGCCGGGCGTGGTCCAGACCGCCGACCCGTTCGACGCCGTGGAGGGCGCCGACTTCGTCTACACCGACGTCTGGGTGTCGATGGGCCAGGACGCCGAGGCGGCGACCCGCCAGGCGGCACTCTCCCCCTACCGGGTCGACGAGCGCCTGATGTCCGCCGCCCCCGGCGCGCGCTTCCTCCACTGCCTCCCCGCCCGCCGCGGCGAGGAGGTGACCGACGCCGTGATCGACGGCCCGCAAAGCGCCGTCTGGCGACAGGCGGAGAATCGCATGCACACGGCAAGGGGCGCTTTGGCATGGCTGATGGGAGTGAGGACGTGACCCCCCCTCCCTGCAAGCGAGGGGAACAATGACCGAATCCCGTCTTCGACGTCAGCGCGTCATCGCCGATCTGCTCCGCGGCGGCGCGATCGCCAGCCAGGAGGAGGTGACCGAGCGCCTCTCCGCCGCCGGCTTCGCCGTCACCCAGGCGACCGTCTCGCGCGACCTCGACCAGCTCGGCGCGGTCAAGGTCAAGAAAGGCAATATGCTGCGCTACGTCCTGCCCGACGAGATCGGCGACACCGACTGGGCGGCCGGCCGATTGGGCCGAATCCTCGCCCAGTGGGTGTTGTCGATCGAACCGGCCGCGCCGCTCCTCGTCCTCAAGACGCCGCCCGGCTCCGCCCACATCGTCGGGGTCGCCTTCGACCAGGCGAAGCTCGCCGAGGTCGCCGGAACGATCTGCGGCGACGACACGATCTTCGTGGCGCTGCGCGACCAGGTCGACGCCGCCGCGATGGCGCGCCGGCTTTCCCGCCTTACCCAGGACCAGTCATGACCCTCCCCCCTCCCCGCAAGGTCGTGCTCGCTTATTCCGGCGGGCTCGACACCTCGATCATCCTCAAATGGCTCCAGACCGAGTATCGCGCCGAGGTCGTCACCTTCACCGCCGATCTCGGCCAGGGCGAGGAGGTCGAGCCGGCGCGGCGCAAGGCGGAATTGCTCGGTATCCGCCCGGAGAACATCTTCATCGAGGACCTGCGCGAGGAGTTCGTCCGCGACTATGTCTTCCCGATGTTCCGCGCCAACGCGCTCTACGAGGGCCAGTATCTGCTCGGCACCTCGATCGCCCGGCCGCTGATCGCCAAGCGGCAGATCGAGATCGCTCGGAAGGTGGGCGCCGACGCGGTCTGCCACGGCGCCACCGGCAAGGGCAATGACCAGGTCCGCTTCGAGCTCGGCTACTATGCGCTCGAGCCCGACATCCGAGTCGTCGCCCCGTGGCGCGAATGGGATTTCGCCAGCCGCGAGGCGCTGATCGCCTTCGCCGAGCAGCACCAGATCCCGATCGCCCGGGACAAGAGGGGCGAATCCCCCTTCTCGATCGACGCCAACCTCCTGCACTCCTCCTCGGAAGGAAAAGTGCTCGAGGACCCGGCGGTCGAGCCGCCCGAATATGTCCACCAGCGCACGCTCTCGCCCGAGGACGCGCCGGACAGGCCGACGATCATCGAGATCGGCTTCGAGCGCGGCGACCCCGTCTCGATCGACGGCGAGGCGCTGTCGCCCGCGGCCCTGCTCGCCCGCTTGAACGACCTCGGCCGCGACAACGGCATCGGCCGACTGGACCTGGTCGAGAACCGCTTCGTCGGGATGAAGTCGCGCGGAGTCTACGAGACCCCCGGCGGCACCATCCTGCTCGCCGCCCACCGCGGCATCGAATCGATCACCCTCGACAAGGGCGCGATGCATCTGAAGGACGAGCTGATGCCGCGCTACGCCGAGCTGATCTACAACGGCTTCTGGTTCTCGCCCGAGCGCGAGATGCTGCAGGCGGCGATCGACCACAGCCAGAAGAACGTCACCGGCAGCGTGCGGATGAAGCTCTACAAGGGCAATGCGACGGTGATCGGCCGGACCAGCCCGATGTCGCTCTACGACCAGGACCTCGTCACCTTCGAGGAAGGCTCGGGCGGCTACGACCAGCGCGACGCCGCCGGCTTCATCCGCCTCAACGCCCTCCGCCTCCGAATCGAAGCGAAGCGCCGCGACCGGCGCGGCTAGCTCGGTCCTCCCTGTGCGCGTAGCGCATGGGGAGGACGGGCCGTCGTCGCCCGCAGGCGCCGGCGATCAGGCCCTCGACGCGGGCCGTTTCGTATCCGAATTGACTCTATACTACGCGGCGTACTATTCTCTCGCCCATGGCGCTCACCACGCTCGCAGCCCTGCTGCTGTTCCTGGGGGAGGGAAAGTCGGGATATGACGTCCGCCGCCTGTTCCAGACGACGCCGATCGGTCTGTTCAGCGACAGCCCCGGCGCCATCTACCCGGCGCTGGCGCGGCTGGAGCGGGCGGGTTTGCTCACCAGCGAAGCCCTGCCGTCCGCCCGCCGCCGCCGAGTCTATCGGCGCACGCCCGCCGGCGAGGCGGCGCTCGACGAATGGCTGCGGGCGCCGATTCCGGCCGAGACGGTCGAGCGACGGCCGGAAGATATCGACTTGCGCTACGTGCTGATCGCCTACCGGCTCGGGCAGGCGGAGGCGCGCCGCTTCCTCGATGCGGCCGCCCAGGCTTTCGAGCGCCGGGCCGCGGACCTGGAAGCCTTCGAGGCCGCCAATCGGGACATGGGCTCTCCGTCGCTCGACGCGCTCGATCTCGGCGTGCGCCTGTTCCGGACGCGCCTTCAATGGTGCCGGGACATGCAACGCCCAAGGGAAAGGGAGGAATGAAGATGCTGCTGATCGCAACCCTGCTCGCCGCGGCCGCCGGCGGACCGGTTTACCGGACCACGCCGGCACCGGGCCTGCGCCGATACGTCTATCAGGTGACCGAGACGGTCGTCGGCGGCCCCGTCCACGGCTATCGGACCGAATTCGATCTCGAGACCTCCGGTGGCGCCATCTACGCCATCGTCCGCAAATCGGCCGTGCTCGACGGGACCTGGAAGCCTGTCGAGCCGGATGCCCCGTGCCGCGCGGCCATGCACGGGGACGCGACCCGTCTCGCGCGCGTCAAACTGTCGCCGCTGGCGCCGGAAGCGGCGAAGACCCTGGGCGATTCCTTCCTCGCTATGTGCGCGCCGCCGGGCGTCTTCTTTCCGCTGACGGACATCCTCAATGTTGCGATCATCCCCATTTCGCAGCGATTCCGCGCCGCCGAGCTTCGGAGGGTCGGCCAGTCGCTCTCCTATCCGGGCTTCGAGGCGGCCTTCGATCGCAGCGGCGTGGCGATCAGGGAAACTTCGTCCGGAGGCGAGATCAGCCTCGCGTCGCTGGACGCGCAGCGCGCCGTGCTCGACTGGAAGCCGGCGCTGGCGGACCTCGATCTGGTCGAGGGAGCGAACAAGCCGCCGGTCACACTGAAGGGTACGGAGCATTTCGCCTTCCGGGTGGAGATCGACCGGAAGACGGGCGCGATCCGGCGGGCGGTGACCACCTATGACGAACTCGACATGAAGGTGGTGGGCGCACCCGACAGCGTTCCCCACGTCCGGATCAGACGCGCCGTGACGATCGAGCCGCGCTGAGGCTCAGGCCCGGCCCAGCGCCTTCTTGGCCGCGGCGATCTGCTCCCGAACCCGCTTGGGCGCAGTGCCCCCGTAGCTGGTCCGGCTCCCGACCGACGCGTCCACGCTCAGCACCTCGAAGACCCGCTCGTCGATCCGCGAATCCAGGCCTTTCAGCGCCTCCAGCTCCAGCTCCGCGAGCCCGCAGCCCCGTTCCTCAGCCAGCTTCACCGCGCGGCCGGTAATGTGGTGCGCCTCGCGGAACGGCAGGCCGGCGCAGCGCACCAGCCAGTCGGCGAGGTCGGTCGCGGTCGAATAGCCGGTCTCGGCCGCGGCGCGCATCCGCCCGGTCTCGAACCGGGTCGCCTCGACCATGCCGGCCAGCGCCTGGAGCGACAGCATGAGGAGGTCGTGCGCCTCGAAGACCGGCGGCTTGTCGTCCTGCATGTCCTTCGAATAAGCGAGCGGCAGGCCCTTCATCGTCACGACCAGCGCGACCAGCGCCCCGGCGATGCGGCCCGAATGGCCGCGCACCAGCTCGGCGGCGTCCGGGTTGCGCTTCTGGGGCATGATCGACGAGCCGGTCGAAAACTCATCGGGCAGGGTGACGAAGCCGAACGGCTGGCTCGCCCAGATTATCAATTCCTCGGCGAGGCGCGAGAGGTGGAGCGCGCAGAGCGCCGAGGCGGCGAGATAGTCGAGCGCGAAGTCGCGGTCGGAGACGGCGTCGAGCGAATTGGCCGAGGGCCGGTCGAAGCCGAGCGCCGCCGCCGTCGCCTCGCGGTCGATCGGAAAGCCGGTGCCGGCGAGCGCGGCGGCGCCGAGCGGGCTCTCGTTCATCCGCGCCCGCGCGGCGGCGAAGCGCGAGCGGTCGCGGCGGAGCATCTCGTAATAGGCCATCAAATGGTGGCCGAGGGTGACCGGCTGCGCCGCCTGGAGGTGGGTGAAGCCCGGCATCACGCTCTCCGCATGCTCGTCGGCCCGCGCGACCAGCACCCGCTGGAAGGCAACCAGCGCCTTGTCCGCCTCGTCGATCGCGCCCCGCACCCAGAGGCGGAAGTCGGTCGCGACCTGGTCGTTCCGCGACCGAGCGGTATGGAGTCGGCCGGCGGCGGGCCCGATCAGCTCGGCGAGCCGCGCCTCGACATGCATGTGGATGTCTTCGAGCGCCGGATCCTCGCGCACGCCGCGAAGCGCAAATTCGTCCTCGATCCGCTCGAGCCCCTCGGCGATCGCGGACGCGTCTTCCTCCGGCACGATGCCCTCGGCCTCGAGCATGGTGACGTGGGCGAGGCTCGCCTGGATATCTTCGCGCCACAGGCGCTTGTCGAACGCGATCGAGGCGTTGATCTCGCGCATCAGCGCCGACGGCCCGCCGGCGAACCGCCCGCCCCACATCAGGTTCGATCTGGCCTTGTCGTCGGCGATCGTGCGTCTCCCTTCGGCACCCTCATCCTCCCTGCGGCGAAGCCGTGGGGAGGGGGACCGCACGAAGTGCGGTGGAGGGGCGATCGGCGCCGCCGGCCCC
>JAXDPA010000114.1:0-11753 GCA_034668685.1 Sphingomonadales bacterium
AACGCCAAGCGCGACAATGTCGGCTTCTCGGAATCGGTCTTCGCCGACGATATCGGCGATTTCCCGGACACCAACCTCGCCGAATCGTTCAACCGCGTCCCCGGCATCACCATCACCCGCGAGACCAGCGGCGAAGGCCTGAACATCGCCATCCGCGGCCTCGGCACCAACTTCACCCGCATCCTCCTGAACGGCGCGCCGGTGGCGATCGCCTCGACCGGCCGCACCGACAGCCAGAACACCAACCGTGAGGTCGACCTCGACCTGTTCCCGTCCGAACTGTTCACCCAGCTCACCGTCAACAAGAGCCCGCTGGCGAGCATGATCGAGGGCGGCGCGGCCGGCACCGTCAACATGCGGACCGCGCGCCCGTTCGACAATCGGGGCCTGCACCTCACCTATGGCGCGCAGCTCACCAACAACAGCAACACCAACCGCTGGGGGGGCCGCGGCTCGCTGGTCGCGAGCGGCACGTTCGGCGATTTCGGAGTGCTGGTCGGCGTCGCCGCGGTCCGCAGCGAGAGCCGCACGATCGGCTATGAGACGATCGGCTGGACCAACCCCAATCTCAGCGCCACCCAGAGCACGAGCGCCACCCGCAACGCGACCGGCGGCGGCAATTGGACGATCCCCGGCACGGTTCCCGGCAATGCCGGCAACAGCCTCGTCACCGGCCAGACCATCGACCAGGCTTTCCTGCTCGCCCACAATCCCGGTCTCACCATCGACCAGCTCGACAATGCGATCATCCCGCGCCTCAGCCGCCCGTCCGACGAGTTCGGCACCAGGGACAGGGTCAGCACGATCGGCTCGATCGAATGGCGGCCGGGCGACAATTTCCGTTTCTACGTCGACGGCATGTACGCGCACCGCAAGAACGACCTGCAGCGCATCGACATGAACTGGGTCGGGCGCAACGGCGCGATGATCCCGCTCAACGTGCAGGCCGACCGCAGCGATTGCAGCAATGGCTGCGTCGTCACCCAGGGCACCTATGCCAACGCCCAGTTCTTCCTCGAATATCGGCCGTTCATCGAGACGACCCAGTTCTGGGGCGTGAACCCCGGCTTCGAATGGAATTTCGCCGACAATCTGAAGCTCGACGCCCAGGCGAACTGGACCGAGAGCGACTTCCACCGCGAATCGCCCACCGTCCTCGTGATCACGCCGGCGAGCTCGGGGATCACCGTCAATTATACCAATGACGGCTCCATCCCCAACGTCGTGGCGACCGGCGCGGACCTCAACAATCCGGCCGCATTCGGCTGGGCCGGCGGCCGCGTGAACATCCAGGACGAAAGACGCCGCACCGAGACAAGGGGCGTCCGCGCCAACCTGACCTGGGGCGACAGCCACCTCAACCTCCATGTCGGCGGCGCCTATGACGACGTCCAGCGCAGGATCACCGCCTTCGACAACAGCCAGGCGTGGCAGAATGCGGTCTGCGGCGACAATCCAAGCGCCTTCGTGCCGGGCCCGAACACGCAGCCGCCCTGCCAGGGGCTCAACACGCCGACGCCCGGCGCCGGCTATCCGACCTATCCGGGCTACGGCACCGGCTTCACCGCCGGCCAGACCGGCCCGGTCATCTATCGCGGCTCGCTCATCCCGCAGGCGGCCCTGGCCTCCTATTTGCGGCCCGGCCCCGACGGGTTCGTCACCGTCGATTGGAATGCGTTCCGCGCTGCCTCGAACTATAATCGGTTCCACGATGCGGCGCCGCTCGCCACCTCCTCGAACACCGGCGCGAGCGGCGGCTATGTCCGCGAGCGGACCTACGGCGCCTATGCCGAGCTGAACGGCGACACTTTGCTCGGCGGCAACCGCCTGCGCTACAATGTGGGGGTCCGCTTCGTCGAAACCCATCAGGTGATCGGCGGCTACGTCTCCGTGTCCGATCCGCGCAACATCGGCACCGATCCCGACGGGCCAGGGCCGCTGCTTCCGCCGGTCTGCCCCGCCCCTTCGGGCACGCGCGACGGCTCCTGCTATCCGAACTCAGTCGTCTTCTCGACGACCAACCATCATTACAACAATTGGCTGCCGTCGCTGAACGCCTCCTACAACGTGTCGGACAACGCCCTCGTCCGGCTCGCTTTGTCGCGGACGATGACCCGGCCGAACCCGAACGCGATGCTGCCGGGCGTCAATTTCAGCTCGCCGTCGGCCGACGTCGGCAGCCGCGGCAATCCGGCGCTCGATCCGTTCATCTCCGACAATATCGATCTCGGCTTCGAATATTATATGGGCGGCGGCTCCTATATCGCGGTCGCCGCCTTCCGGAAGTCGATCCAGGGCTTCACGACCAACGGCAGCACCACCCTCAACTTCAGCGAGCTCGCCCAATATGGCATCACCTTCGACACGCTGACCCCGACCCAGCAAGCCGCGATCAATTCGCGCGGCGGACCGTCCGCCGCGCAGGTGGTCCTGACCCAGCAGGTCAATGCCAGCGGCCGGCTGATCGTCGACGGCCTCGAGGGCACCTGGGTGCAGTCGCTCGATTTCCTGCTCGGCCGCTATCTCGGGATCCGCGGCTTCGGCTTCTCGGTGAACGGCACGATCATCGACCAGAGAGGTTCGGGCGCCGCGCCCGCGATCGCGGTCGGGGTGAGCCCGCACACCTATAACGCGACCTTCTATTACGAGAATCACGGGATCAGCGCGCGGCTCTCGACCACCTGGGCGGAAGGCTCGCAGTCGAGCCTCGCCAACCAGAACGGGATCGCCAACGCCGCCTTGTTCGCCGACGATTACCAGCAGTGGGATTTCTCCTCGAGCCTCGACCTTTCGACCGTGCTCGGCTCGGCCCACCTGCCGCAGCTGACCTTCGATATGGTCAACATCTTCAAGGCGGAGCAGCGTAGCTACTTCCAGTTCGAGAATGCCGCCTTCACCTCCTACCAGCCCGGGCGGACGATCCTGGTCGGGCTTCGCGGCCGCTTCTGACTTGCGCCCCCCGGAGCGGCGCTGTGCTTTGCGGATGCGCCGCGCCTGGTTTGTGCTAAGACCGAAGCGAGAAAGCGGAGGGGGCGATGAACGGATTCGTGGGCGGCGCAGTCATGCGCCCGGCAAGGATCATGCTGGCACTGGCGGCGGCGACGATGCCGATCCCGGCGGCGGCGCAATATGAGACGCCGGTCAATCCGCCCGACCCGGCCGCGCAGCTCGCCGAGCTGATCGAGATTTACGACAGCGCCTGCCTGCACGCCTTCCCCGACGACGGGGCAGTGGCGCAGGCAATGACCGCGCGCGGCGCGACGGCGATGAGCGCTGCCGAGGTCCGCTCTATCCTGCGCGACGATCCGGGCCGCGGCTGGACCATCGCCGGCCGGACCGCGCGCTTCCGGCTCACCCTCGAGGCGCCGCCTTACCATGCCTGTGGAGTGCGGACGATGACCGCCGCCGGGTTTCCGGACATGGCGCCCTATCGCGCCCTGGCCGACCGGTTCGAGGCGGGCGACGGCTGGCAACGCTTCGGCCCGCAGGCGATGGACGTCGACAATGTGCACAGCGTCGCTGCCGGCGAGCAGCGCGGCGTCCGCGGCGGCACGGAGGCGCTGATGGCCTTTGTCAACACGCCGGACGAGAAGACCCGCGACGCCGCGCATAGCGCGATCGAGGTGCGCTTCGTCCACCAGATCTACCGAGGGAATTGAGGCGGCCGGCGCATGGCGGCCGGATAGCGGCTGAATCCGCCCACTTATCCTCGTTATCCTCGTTATCCACAGGCGGGAATCGGGAGATTCCGCTTGGTGCGACTCGGAAGGCCGAGCAATATGGCGCTTCGCGATGAAGAGCGGACTTCCCGCAAGGGAAGAAAGTTCGGAAACGCGGCCACCGCGGAAGCGGGCGGCGGTCTTCGGATCGCAAGCCACGGAAGCGATGGAAGGATTTTCGAGGAAGAAGCGTGAGGCGCAAGCCGATCCCACTTTCTTCGTAAGTCCGTGCGGAACCGGAGGCTTCGGCCGAAGGAACCGCAAACGGGCAAATGCCGGGTTCGCCTGGCAGATGCTCGTAGGGAACCGACCGAGGTCGCAAGACCTCGGCCGGAACCCCGAATTCCCGAGGAGCTTGCTCCGGAGGCGTTCGACCCGCCCAGGAAAGACGCCAAGCCCTCACCGGCGCGGCAGTTCGGACCAGGGACAAGTGGGGGCCGGTGGCGACACCGGCTCCCATTTTGGTTTTGGGGATATGCGGCGCGCTCCGCTCCCCGGTCCCTCCCCCCTCTGGCCGTGCTCCCTCCCGCATCGGCCATTGACCTGCCGCCCCTCGGCGAGTGGCGCCGGATCCTTCTGTCCCGGGGAGCTTTTGCGACAGGTTGCGACAAAGGTCCGGCCCGCGGACATAATGTGGCGACAGACTCGGCCCATGCCTCCGGTCTCTTTTCAGGAGGTAAGGATGCGCCTGTTGCTGTCGTCGGTGTTCGGCATTGCCTTGCTGGGTCTCGTCCTGCTCGCCGCCGGCTGCGCGCAACAAGGGCCGCCGCACCGTTTCCGCGGCCATGGCGAGGGCATGGGTCGTCGCGGACCGACGGGCCCCGGCATGGGGCCGCGACCCTCCCTGTTCGTCAGCCCGGCGGGCGAGCCGTTCCGCGGCGCGCCCGGCCAGCCGGCCCCGCTCGCTGCTTGGTTCGCCCAGGCCGATTCCGATGGCGACGGCGCGATCGGCTTCGCCGAGTTCCAGGCCGATTTCCGCCGCTGGTTCGCAGCGCTCGACACCAACCATGACGGCGAGATCGCGCCCGACGAGGTGACCCGCTACGAGACCGAGATCCTGCCCGAAATGGCCTCCGGGCGCGGCGGCTTCGGAGGCGGCGGCATGGGCGCGCGCGGCGGCGGCATGAACGGACGCGGCGGCGGCTGGGGAGGCCGTGGCGGCGGCGGGCGCGGCGGCATGGGCGGCCATGGCGGCGGCGGCATGCGGGGCGGCCCCGGCGGCGGCGGCGGCGAAGCCATGGCTTATCATCCGAGCGGCGCAGCGCGCTTCGGCCTGCTTCCCATCCCGCACCCGATCATGGCGGCGGACGAAGACCTCAATCGCGGCATCTCCGTCGCCGAATGGGACCATGCGGCGGCGTCGCGCTTCAACATGCTCGACGAGGTCCATGACGGCCGCCTCACTTTGGCCGAGCTGAGCGCCCGGCGGATGCGGACGTTCGAGGAAAGGCGCGGCGCGCGGCGCGGCGCGGCGCGGCAGGCGCCCGGGCAGCCCGAAGCGGAGTGAGCTTCGAGCCGTATCGATGCCCGGATTTTCGATGTTGGAGGACAGGCCTCGGCCGCCGAACCCCCTCCCCCAGCCCCTCCCCGCCGGGGAGGGGAGCAGACGCTCGGGGAACCAAGTTTTTGTGGTCCCATCGTTATCGCGAAAAACCGGTTCCCACTTTTTCGCACGATGCTCTAGCGACCTTCGATATGGTCGCCGGCGACGCGGTTCGGATCGACCATCGGCGTCGCCCGGACCATCGGCGCGGCCGCCTCGCGGCGCTCCCGCTCGGCGATGTGGCGACGCTCCGCGACGCTCGATCCGGTCGGGCGCGCGTGGCGCACCCCGGAGCTGGCAAGATCGAACGGCGGCAGCGGCCGGCCCGCCTCGATGTCGGCGACCCGGTGATTCATGAAGCTGGCGAATTGCTGGTCGATATAGCCCTCGGGCACCATCGACAGCGCGATCCCGGCCTCGGTCTCGTAGACCGAGCCCAGCGCATAAGCGTCGAGATCGAACTCGGCGGTGAGGCGTGTGCCCCTGTTGTCGGGCCCGGGCGCGAAATGGAGGTCGACGTCGACCACCGGCCGATCGTCGAGCAATATCTCATAATGGATTTCGCGGCCGGCGGTCTTCTCGACGCGGCGGGTCATGCGGTGCGGGGTGTTGCCGGTCGGGTCCTCGCTGATCGTCCCGGCCGGGCCCAGCGCCGAGAATGCGGCATAGACGGTCATCGGCGGCTTGTTGACCACCCGGTCGAAATCGGGCCCCGGCGTGCCGGCGAGCAGGTAGATGCCGCCGGCGCCGAGCACCGAAACCGCGCATAAAGCCGCCTTCATCGTCCTTCCCCTCCAGTCCCCCGCGCGATCTTGAACGCAACATTTTAAGGAAGCATTGCGCGGCGCTTCCCCGCCGCGCTAATTTCGCACGGGAAGGAGGGAGCGGGATGGCCAAGGCCTATGAGGGCGGCTGCAGCTGCGGGGCGGTGCGTTACCGGTTGGCCGGCGCGCCGATGTTCGTCCATTGCTGCCACTGCACGAGCTGCCAGACCGAGACCGGCAGCGCCTTCGTGCTCAACGCCTTGATCGAATCCGACCGGGTCGAGACGCTCGCCGGGGCGCCGGAGCCGGTGATGACGCCCTCGGAAAGCGGCCGCGGCCAGCAGATCTGGCGTTGTCCAGCGTGCCGCGTCGCCTTGTGGAGCAATTATGGCGGCACCGCGGACCTGTTGCGCTTCGTCCGCATCGGCACGCTCGACGATCCGGGCGCGCTGCCGCCCGACGTCCACATCTATACCCGCTCGAAGCTGCCCTGGCTGCGGCTGCCCGAAGGCGCGCCCGCCTTCGATGCTTATTATGACAGCAAGAGCTTGTGGCCGGCGGCGAGCCTCGAGCGGCGAAAGGCCCTGTTCGGCTAGGACCGGCCCGGCGAGGCCCCGGCGCGGCGGTTCGCCCGCGAGGCCAGCAGCCGGCGCCAGAAGGGTATCGAGATCAGCCCGGCCTGGCAGAAAGCCGGCATCACGAAGGCAAGAGCGACCGCGGTCGCCGAACCAAGGACGACGCTGACGCCGCGCTGGCGCACATAAGCGACGGCCTCCGGCGAGGCATTCTCGCCGACCATCGGCGCGCTGGTCGCGGTTCGGTTCACCTTCAGGTTGACCAATGCCGCCGCCAGCATGACCAGGCAGTAGAAGATCGCCGGCACGCGCTGGAAGATGTTCGAGCTCAGATAGGCGGTGACGAAGGGCATGAAGGCAATCAGCCCGAGCAGGGTCAAATTCCATCCGAGCACGCGCGGGCTGTAATGGGCGGCGAGGCTGAAGGCGCGATGATGGCCCATCCAGAAGGTGCCGATCACCATGAAGCTGACCGCGAAACCCACGAAATTGGGCATCAGGGTGGCGAGCGCCTGGATCTGCACGATGTCGTTCGTGCCCATGGGAAATGCCGGGGCATGAAGCTCGATGACCAGCAGGGTGATCGCGATCGCGAACACCGCGTCGGAAAAGAACACCATCCGCTCGAGCGCATGATCGGTCTTCACCGCTGCCATCCTGCGTCCCCCTTTCGGCGGAGACTAGACTCGTTCCCGGTCAGATTGAACCGGGAACGAGTCCAGTTTCTTTCTTGCCGTGTTTTCCGAGCCGTCGGATGACTCCGACTTGAAAACACTCACCGGCGCGGCGGCTCCACCACAATCTCGCTGTTCAGCGAATTGGCGATGAAGCAGCGCTCGTGCGCCTCATGATGGACGCGCTCGACGGCGGCGGCGTCGGGCGCCGCGCCGGCGAAGTCGATCTCGGGCCGCAGGACGATCCGCACGATCGCCGTCTTCCCGGCGGCGTTGCGGCCCATCTCGCCCTCGGCGCGGTCGCGATAGGCGGCGACGTCGAGGCCCGCGCGGCGGGCGAGATCGAGGAACCAGAGCATGTGGCAGGAGGCGGTCGCCGCGACCAGCGCCTCCTCGGGGTCGACTCCGGCCGGGTCCGAGAGCGGTGCCGGGACGACGTCGGGCGAGGAGGAGCCGGTGACGATTGCGCCGCCGTCGAAACGCATTTCGTGGCGGCGGCTGTAGCCGCCGCTGGCGAAGGCGCCGTCGGAGCGCCAGACGATCTCGGCGACGTGCCGGCTCACCTCAGCGCGATTCGGCGAGCGCGACCAGGCCCAAATCGCCGGCGCGCGCCGGCGAGAAGGACACCGGGGTCGCGATCAGCGGCGGCTGCGCTTCGTCGCCGGCGCCGGTCGCGGCGCGGCGGCCGAGCCGGCCTTCGATGCGGGCGCCGGCCTCGATGGCGATCGTGTCATAGGCGATGTCGCCGAGGATGCGCGCGGTCGCTTCGATGGCGATGGTGGCGGCGGAGACCGTGCCTTCGACGGTGCCGGCGAGCCGCGCCTCGTCGGCGACGATATTGCCGGAAATGATGCCGTCGGCGCCCTGGATGAGCTGGGCGCAGCGGACGTTGCCGTCGATGCGGCCGTCGACATGGAGCTGGGCGTCGGTGGCGAGGTCGCCGCTGATGATGACCTCGGAGCCGATGAAGGACAGGCGCGCGGTGCCGGCCTTGACGGGCCTTGCGGCGGCGGTGGGCTGCTTGCTCGAGAACATGGACGGCGCCTCCCCCGCGCCCGCGCAAATCTTGCGCTGCGATCCGGGGAGATCAAGCGCGGTGCCACGAGACGGGGCGGCAGCGCGACGATTGCCCCTGGAAATGCGAACGCGGCACGCACGATCGGCGCCGAAGGTGTCCGAACAGTAATGGGGGCCGGCGTTGCCGCCGGCCCCCACTGTCCCTTTGCCGAAACCCAGCCTGGGAGGCGAGGCGTCCCGCATCGGGCGGTTTCGAGTGGCGGCGCCTGAACCGGGGGTCCCGGCGCCGCTTCCTCCGGAGTCCTTTTCCGGCCGAAGCCGGAGCCGGTTTCCCCGCGGGCTCCCCGACCAGGGCCGAAGCCCTGGCGGTTTGCCGTTCGGCGGTTTGGAACTCGCGTCCCGCTTCCCCCCATCGCGGTTCCTCGGCCGAAGCTTTGGTTCCGTTGATGGCGGGATCCTCGGCCGAAGCCTCGGTTCCGCCTGACGGCCATGGACCGAAGTCCTGGGTCCGCCGGTTTCGCAGCTCCCGGGCCGAAGCCCGGTCCTGCCCGGCAAATCCGAAGCCGAAGCTTCTTCATCTCCGGTGGCGGCGCCAGGACCGAAGTCCCGCTTTCCGCCGGGCCGGTCCTGAACCCGAAGGTCCGGTGTCCCGCCTGTGGCTTCCCGCCCGCCCGAAGGCCGATTGGAAACCGATGGGCGCTTTACGAAGCCTGCCGCTTTCGCATCCGCTAAAGGCAAGCCCGCAGCTTCCGCCTGGCGGCGGCTTCGTCAGCCGCCCTGCCTTTCGTTTCCGCCCGCCCTGCCGCCCGAAGGCAGCCGGCCCGGCTTCCGCTGAGGCTGTGGCTGGGAAGGCGTGCCCCCGTTGCCGGGAGATCGTCTCGGCCACCGGTGAAAGCTGTCATGAAAAGCGAGTCGGTCCAAGCATAATGTGCTTGTGGATAACGAGGATAACGGGGGTAAAAGCCGGCCCGTCCCGGCCCCCGAAGCAGCCGACGCCACGGCTTGCCCCGCGCGCGCCAGCCGCATAAAGGAAGCCCAATCTTCCCTTCTAGAGAGGTTCGGCGGGGCATGGACGGTCGCTTCAACACGATTGCGGGATGGGTGCTGGGGGCGGGCATCGTCCTGCTCGGCACGACCCTCGTCACCGGCGAGCTGTTCAAGGCCGAGCGGCCCGAGACGATGGGCTATCCGATCCCGGGCGTGCAGGAAGAAGGCGCGGAAGGCGGCGCCGCCGCGGCCGAGGCGCCGATCGCCCATTATCTCCAGACCGCCGACGCGGCGCGCGGCGAGAACATCTTCCACCGCTGCCAATCCTGCCACAATGCCGACAATGGCGGCGCCAACGGCCTCGGCCCGAACCTCTGGGGCACGGTCGGCAACAATATCGCCCACCGCCCGGACTTCGCTTATTCGGACGGGCTCAAAAATCATGGCGGCCGCTGGGACTGGGACACGCTTTCGACTTGGCTTCATTCGCCAAGCCGGTTCGCGCCCGGGACGAAGATGACCTTCGCCGGCCTTTCCGACCCGCAGGACCGCGCCGACGTTCTGATCTTCCTCAACCAGCATGGCGGCACCCTGACCATCCCGCCGCCTCCGCCCGAGGCCGCCACGCCAGGCAATGCCTCGACCGGCGCCAGCGAGCCCGCGGCCAACAGCGCCGCCGCCTCGCTGCAACGTCCGCGCGCGGATGCCAATGTCGGCAACGCCACCCAAGGCAACGGCCCGGCGGCGAACCAGGCGGCGCCCGCCGGGCACTAATTAGGAGCTGCCATATTCGGCGAGGTCAGCGGGACCGCCTCGGCCATGTCGGGCGCAAGCTTGCGCAAGGCGCCCTCCGCCCGCTTCGGATCGTTGCGCAGATAATTCTCGAGACAGAGTGCGGCCTCGAACGGCTCTCCTCCGGCGAGGCGCTGGAAGATCGCGGTCGCGGCGACCAGCGCCCCTTCCCTCGGATAGCCCCGGGTCCGCGACGACCAGCCCATCTCGCCCCCGCTCTGAAACTGGCTGAAATTGCGGCGCGCCGGTGGCGCGGAAGGTGCCGAAGCATCGCCGATGCCAGGAAGCCGATCGCGATTCTGACCTGAATATTGACTCAGGTTTCAATCGGCGCCATGAGCCGCCCCGGCCGGACCCGCCGAACAGGCATTCGGAGGGAGGGGAAACTGGACTTTTTCACGGCTTCGGACGGGACGCGAATCGCCTATCGGGACGAGGGCGAGGGGACGCCGCTCGTGCTGCTGCACGGGCTGATGGCGCATGGCGGCTTCTTCCGCGCGCAGGCCGATCTCGCCGAGGATTTCCGGGTGATCGCGATCGACCTGCGCGGCCATGGCGCCTCCGCCAAGGCGGGCGAGCGGCCGACCGTCGAGCAGCTCGCCGCGGACGTTTCCGCGCTCGCCGAGGCGCTCGATCTCGAGGGTGCGATCGGGGTCGGCTGGTCGATGGGCGCGACCGTGCTCTGGCACGTCCTTTCCGGGCCCGCCGCCTCGCGCTTCGCCGGCTCGATCGTCGTCGACATGACCGCGCGGGTGCGCAACGACGCCGAATGGGATCTCGGCCTCTCGCCCGAGGCCTGCGAGGCGCGCAGCATCGCGATCCGCGACGATTTCGAGAGCTTCGCGCTCAGCGCCGGCCAGGGCATCTTCGCCCAGCCGGTCGGGCCCGACCGGCGCGGCGACGCCGACTGGGCGGGCGCCGAGTTCGCGCGCAACGATGCAGCGGCGATAGGCTCGGTCTGGGCGAGCCTGGTGCGCCAGGATGTGCGCGCGTTGCTCCAGAAGATCGATCACCCGACCCTGATCGTCCATGGCGGCCGCAGCCGGCTCTACGGCGACGACACCGCCGACCATCTCGTCGAGGCGCTGCCCGACGCCCGCGCGGTCCGCTTCGACCGGTCCGGCCACGCGCCGCACCTCGAGGAGCCCGCCTTGTTCAACCAGACCCTCCGCAATTTCGCGGCCCGCCTGTCGCGCGGCCGCGCCGCCCCGCCCAAAGAATCATGAGGAGAAAATCCATGACCAACATCCAACTGCTGAAGCTGTCCAGCGCCGCGGCCGCGCTCGCCGCCTTCGCCGCCCCCGCTTTCGCCGAGGAAATGCCGGCCACCACCGCCCAGGCGGGCACGCCTCCCGCGAATGAGCCGCCCGCATCGACCGCGGTCGGGGGCAGCGCCCAGGGCCAGGCGCCCGCCGTGGACGCCAATGGCGAGGTGATCACCGTCACCGCCCGGCGCACCGAGGAATCGCTGCAGCATGTCCCGGCCGCGGTCTCGGCGTTCAGCGAGCGCTCGCTCGAGCGCATCCAGGCCACCGACCCGACCGGCCTCCAGGGTGCGGTGCCGAACCTCAACATCGTCCAGGGCCGCGGCTCCTCCAACGCGATGAACATCTACATTCGCGGCATCGGCCAGCCCGACGCGCTGCAGACCTTCGATCCTTCGGTCGGCGTCTATGTCGACG
>JAXDPA010000115.1:0-13927 GCA_034668685.1 Sphingomonadales bacterium
ATGTCGATACCCTGATCGTCATCCCCAACCAGAATTTGTTCCGTATCGCCAACCCGAACACCACCTTCAAGGAAGCCTTCCAGATGGCCGACGAGGTCCTCCAGCAGGGCGTCCGCGGGATCACCGATCTGATGGTCATGCCCGGCCTCATCAACCTCGATTTCGCCGACGTCCGCTCGGTGATGGGCGAGATGGGCAAGGCGATGATGGGCACCGGCGAATCCGCCGGCGACAATCGCGCCATCGAGGCGGCCGAGAAGGCGATCGCCAATCCTTTGCTCGACGGAGTCTCGATGCGCGGGGCGCGCGGCGTGATCATCTCGATCACCGGCGGCGAGGACATGCGGCTGATGGAGGTCGACGAGGCGGCCAGCCACATCAAGGAGCTGGTCGATCCCGACGCCAACATCATCTGGGGCTCGGCGTTCAACAACGAGCTCGAGGGCAAGATCAGGGTCTCGGTGGTCGCCACCGGGATCGACGCCGACGCGGTCGTCCAGGCCCCGCCGCAGCCGGCCAAGGTCTTCGCTTTCCCGGGCGCGGCGCGCACGCCTCCGCCCGCCGAGGAGCCGAAGATCACTTTGACTCCGCCCGAACCGGCGGCGGAGACCAGCGAAGAGCCGGCGGTCGAGCTCGGGCTCGAGGCCGGAGCCCAGGAGGAAGAGCTGACGCTGGACGAGCCCGTCGCCGAGGAAGCCGGCGACGAGCTGCTGCTCGACACCGGAATGATGGACGAGGATGACGGCGAGGGCTTCATCGAGGAGGATCTGGCCGGCGGCCCAGAGGCGAGCGCACCGGGCACGCGCAGCTGGATCACCGGAGAGGAAGGGGCCGCCCAGGCCGCGGCGCCCAAGGCCGGCCGCGAGGGCGGCACCCTGTTCGAGCGCATGTCGAACATAGCGCGCGGCGCCGCCAAGGCCCAGGTCGAGGAAGAGCCGGAGGCGCCGTCGCGCCTGCGCCGCGACCCGCTCGACATCCCGCGCTTCCTCGGGCGCCAGAACAACCAGTAAGCGGCCAGTACGTCGCCGCGCGTAAGGCGCCGCCCCGGTTCTCCGGGGCGGCGTTCGCGTTTGAACCCCCCTCCCTGCAAGGGAGGGGCCGGGGGTGGGTGCGAGCGCCAGCGAGCTTTTGAGCGCTCAGCGTTTCGGCCGCCTTCGGCGGTACCCACCCCTAACCCCTCCCTTCCAGGGAGGGGGATCCCCCTTTCGTCGCCTGCGGCAACCGGCCTGACGCAGCGCCGTTGCCGTGGGCTGGCGCGGCCGCTTTCTATCGGGCCATGAGCGGATTGGGGACGAGGGGCGTCCGGCGCGGTTTCGCCGTGCTGGGGGCGGGAATGTTGTTGCATGTGTCGCCGACCTGGGCCGCGCAGCCCAATGGCACGGGCGCGCAGGACGCGCCGGCGAGCGACTCCCTGTCGCGCAACCTCCACGAGCTGGCCGACAATCCGCGCAGCCTCTCCGCTTTGACCGGCGCCGGCAAGGCGGCGCTCGACGCGGGCGACGCCCAGGCGGCGCTCACCTTCTTCGCCCGCGCCGAGGACGTCGCTCCGCAGGACGGGCGGGTGAAGATGTGGATCGGCGCCACCCTCGTCCAGCTCGAGCAACCGCGCGCGGCGATGAAGTTCTTCACCGACGCGGTCCAGCTCGGCCTGTCCGAGGCGGAAGTCGCGCGCGAACGCGGCCTCGCCTGGGACCTGGTCGGCGAGCCGCGTCGGGCGCAGCGCGACTACCGGCTCGCCCTGAGCCGGGTCCGCGACCCGGAGGTCACCCGGCGGCTCGCTCTCTCGCTCGCCATCTCCGGCGATCGCGAGGCGGCGCTTCGCCTGCTCGACGATCCGTCGCTCTCCGGCGACCGCGCCACCGAGCGCACCCGGGCTTTGGTCCTGGCCCTCGTCGGCGACTCCGCCGCGGCGGGCCGGGCGGTGCAGGCGTCGATGCCGGGCCCGGCCGGAGAGGCGATGATGCCGTTCCTCGCCCGCCTCCCCCAATTGAGCCAGGCCGACCGAGCGCTGGCCGTCCATCTCGGCCACTTCCCCGGCGACGGACGGGTGCTCTCGCAGCCGGTCTATGCGGCCAATCGTTACACCCAGCCCGCGTCCCGGCCCGCGCCGACCGAGGCCGGCCGTCCCGACGAGGGCATACCCTCGCTCGCCCGGATGGTCGCGGCCGCGCCGGCGCAGGATGAGGCGCCGAGGCGCGTTCCGGGCGAGACCCGGGTCGCGAGCGCGGCCCCGGCCCGGCGTCCCGCCGCGGCGCCGAGCCGCCGAAGCGCCGGTCCCTCGATCGGCGAATGGTCGTGGAGCCGCGGCAGCTACGACCCGCCGCGCCGCCCGACCGTGGCACCGAAGCCGGCTGCGACCGCCGCGGCGCATGCTGCCCCGCCCGCGAAAGCCGTTCAGGCTCCCGTTGAGCACCCGGTCGAGATCGCCCGCGCCGATCCCCCGTCGACCGCGGCGGCCGAGGTGAAGCGACCGCAGCCGGAGCCCGAGGTTGCGCCGCCGGTCCAGGCCCAGACGTGGAGCCTTGCGCCCGCCGTTCCGAACCCCCCGCGCGAAACGGCGCCGCCGCGTCGCGCCGAAACTCGCCCATCGAACCGCCTCGCCGACCTCGAAGCGACGATCGAAGCCTTGCCCGATCCCGTCCGCGCCGGCTCGTCCCGAACCGCGGCGCCCGCAAAGAAGCCGAAGCCCGAGGCGAAGCCGAAGGCCGAGCCGCAGCCGAGCCGTTCCTGGGTGCAGATCGCGGTCGCCGGCGAGCGCTCCGCGCTGCCGCGCGAATATGCGCGCCTGAAGGGCAAGGCCCCCAAGCTGTTCGCCGAGCATTCGGCCTGGACCGCGCCGATGGGCAACACCAACCGCCTGCTCATCGGCCCGTTCGACACGCCCAAGGCGGCCCAGGCCTTCGTCAAGGCGCTCGCCAAGGAGGATCTGGGCGCCTTCGCCTGGACCAGCGACGAGGGCGAGAAGGTCCAGAAGCTCGCCGGCAAGTGAGGCCGCTCGCCGCGCTCGCCAGCGACCCCGCCCGGTCCCGCGGGAGGCTCCACCCCGAGCCGCCGGGCGGCCAGCGCGGACCCCGCGACGCCTTCCAGCGCGACCGCGACCGGATCATCCACTCCGTCCCGTTCCGCCGCCTCCGCCACAAGACCCAGGTGTTCGTGGCGCCCGACGGCGACCATTTCCGGGTCCGCCTCACCCACAGCCTCGAGGTCGCGCAGATCGGCCGGACCATCGCCCGGGCGCTCGGGGTCAACGAGGATCTGACCGAGGCGCTCTGCCTCGCCCACGACATCGGTCACCCGCCGTTCGGCCATTCCGGCGAGGAGGCGCTGGAGGCGGCGATGGCCGAGGCCGGCGGCTTCGATCACAACGCCCAGACGATCCGGCTGCTGACCCGGCTCGAGAGCCCCTACCCGCTCCATGCCGGGCTCAACCTCAGCTGGGAGACCCTGGAAGGCCTCGCCAAGCATAACGGCCCGGTCGCCGCCCCTTTGCCTTGGGCGCTCGCCGAGGCGAATTCGGAATGGGACCTCGAGCTCGCCTCCTGGCCGGGCCTCGAGGCGCAGGTGGCGGCGATCGCCGACGATATCGCCTACGACAATCACGACATAGACGACGGCCTCCGCGCCGGGCTGTTCACGCTGGCGGAGCTCTGCGAGGTGCCGCTGGTCGCGTCGATGTGGCGGGCGGTGAAGGCGCGCTATCCCGGCCTTCCCGAGGAGCGGCTGGCGGCGGAGCTGGTGCGCGACCAGATCGGCCTCATGGTCAACGACGTGATCGCCGAGACGCTTCGGCGCGCGACCGAGGCCGGCGTCGCCACTTCGGACGAGGTCAGGACCGCCGGACGCGCGCTGGCGGGCTTCTCGGCCGACCTCGCCGCCGACGAACGCCGGCTTAAGGCTTTCCTGCACGAGAAGATGTACAACGCCCCGCCGGTCGCGGCCGTTCGGGTCGAGGCGCAGCGGGTGCTGACGGGCCTCTGGGACGCCTATGCCGCCGATCCGTCGCTGCTCCCGCCCGACCGCCGCGCCCCGGAGGAGGGGCGGGTCGCCGAATTGCGGGCGATCGGCGATTATCTGGCCGGAATGACCGACCGCTTCGCGATCCGCCAATATCAGGCGATCGTCGGGCCGGTGGCTTTGCCCGAGGCCTTCTGAACGCTTAAGCCGCCGTTCAGCGATGCGGGCGCAGCCCTTGCGGCCGTCATGAATTCGCAATGGATCGCCGCCAGCCGCTTCGGGCTCGGCGCGCGCCCCGACGAGGCGCCGCCGTCAGACCCCAAGGCCTGGCTGCGCGCTCAGCTCACCCGGTTCGATCCGAAGCCGGCGGCGCTCGCCGCGGCGCCGTCGCGCGCCGAGGTGGCTGGGCAGCTCGCCGACTATCTCGAGGAGCAGCGCAATGCGCCGCGGCGCGCCCAGGCGCAGCCCGCGCCGACGATGCAGGCGCAGCCGATGCAGCCCGCCGCGATGACGACCGGCGGCGAGGCGGCGATGAACGACCGGCTCGCCGGCCTGCCGCAATCCGCCCAGCAGTTCATCCGCAAGGCCGGGCGCGATTATTATGTCGGCGCGGTCACCGCCCGAGCCAATGCCGCGCTCGTCACCGAGGCGCCCTTCGTCGAGCGGCTGGTCCATTTCTGGGCCAATCATTTCGCCGTCTCGGCCGACAAGCTGACCGTCATCGGCCTCGCCGGCCTGCTCGAGATGGAGGCGATCCGGCCCCACGTGCTCGGCCGGTTCGAGGACATGCTGGTCGCGGTCGAACAGCATCCCGCGATGCTTCTCTATCTCGACCAGGCCCAGTCGATCGGCCCCGACAGCCGGCTCGGCGCCTTCGCGGCGGGGCGCGGGCGCAAGATCGGCCTCAACGAGAATCTGGCGCGCGAAATACTGGAGCTCCACACGCTCGGCGTGCGCACCGGCTACAGCCAGGCCGACGTCACCGAATTCGCCCGGGCGCTGACCGGCTGGACGGTTGCGGGCCTGGCCCGAGGGCCGATCGCCCGGGCGCTTGGCGGAAGCGGGGCGCCCGGCGAGTTCCTGTTCGCGGAAGCCGTTCACGAGCCCGGCGCGCGGACCATCCTCGGCAAGCGCTACGACCAGGCGGGCGAAGCCCAGGCCCGCGCCGTGCTCGCCGATCTCGCCGCGAGCCCGGCGACCGCCCGCCATCTCGCCACCAAGCTCGCCCGCCATTTCGCCGCCGACGATCCGCCGCCGGCGCTCGTCGACCGGCTCGCCGCCGCCTATCTTTCGAGCCGCGGCGACCTTCCCACCGTCTATCGCGTGCTGATCGACGCGCCGGAGGTGTGGAACGCGGCGGCGCCGAAGTTCCGGACGCCCTGGGACTGGTCGGTCGCGGCGCTGCGCGGGGTGGGGACGAAGCAGATCCAAGGCCAGGCGGTGGTCGGGCTGATGACCCAGCTCGGCCAGCCGATCTGGCGGCCGGGCTCGCCCGCGGGATACGACGATGTCGCGGCGAGCTGGGCGGGGCCGGACGCGCTGGTGCGGCGGGTCGAGGCGGCCGAGCGGATCGCCGGCCGGGTGCCCAACGCTCCCGACGCCCGCGCCCTCGCGCCGAAACTGCTCGGCGATGCGCTGAGCCCGGCGACGGCGCAGGCGCTCGCCCGCGCCGAGAGTCCCGGCCAGGGCCTCGCGCTTCTGCTCGCCGCCCCGGAATTCCTGCGGAGATGAACATGCTCGACCGCCGCCGCTTCCTGGGCGCCGCCGCCGCGGGTGCCGCCGCCCTCGCAGCCATGCCGCGGATCGCGCTGGCCAAGGCGGCGACCGACCGGCGCTTCGTGTTCATCATCCAGCGCGGCGCCGCCGACGGGCTCTCCACCGTCGCGCCGGTCGGCGATCCGGCTTTTGCCGCCTTGCGCGGCGCGCTCGCCGAGGACGCGGCGGCAGGGGCGGCGCTCAATCCCTTCTTCCGGCTTCATCCCGCGCTCGCCGAGACGGCGAAAATGTACGGGGCGGGGGAGGCCTTGTTCGTGCACGCGGTCGCCTCGCCCTATCGAGACCGCTCGCATTTCGACGGCCAGAACGTGCTCGAGACCGGCGGAAGCGGGGCCTACCGGCTCAAGGACGGCTGGATGAACCGCCTGCTCGGCCTGCTCCCGGAAGGCGAGGCGAAGGCGATCGCCGTCTCCGCGACGGTGCCGGTGGCGCTGCGCGGTGCGCGCGACGTCGCCTCCTATGCGCCTTCCGCTTTACCCTCGGCCTCGGACGACCTCCTCGCCCGGGTCGGCGACCTCTACGCCCGCGACTCCCAGCTCGCGCCTTTGTGGAACGAGGCGATGGCGACCCGCAAGCTGACCGGCGACCTTTCGGGCGGCGGCGGCCGCAACGGCGCGGCGACCGGCGCCCTCGCCGCCCGCCTCCTCGCGGGCGACGGCGGCGAGCGGGTCGCGTTCATCGAGACCGGCGGCTGGGACACGCACAGCGCCCAGCGCGCCCGGCTGACGGCGCAGCTCGCCGGGCTCGACGCCCTGCTCGCCGCGCTCAAGACGGGGCTGGGCGCCGACTGGTCCAACACCCTGGTCCTCGTTGCCACCGAGTTCGGGCGGACCGCGGCGGTCAACGGCACCGGCGGCACCGACCACGGCACGGCCTCGGCGGCGATGCTCGTCGGCGGCGCCGTAAAGGGCGGCCGGGTGCTCGCCGACTGGCCGGGGCTCGGCGCGTCCGCCCTCTACGAGCAGCGCGACCTCAGGCCGACGCTCGATCTCGACGCTCTGATCGCCAATGCTTTGGCCCAGCATTACGGCCTCGACCTCGCCCGCGCCGGCGCGGCCTTGTTCCCCGAGAGCGCGTCTCCGAAGCCCTTCGCGGGGCTTATCCGCGCCTGACGCGCGCCGCGCTCACGCTTCCGCTCACCGCAGCCGACGGAACGGCTTGGCCTAATCTGGGTTAAGTCGTTTGGTGTTGCGGCGTCTTTGCCGCGCGCCGTGTATCGGAGTGCCTGCCCATGAGCCAGGTTCATAGCCGCGTCGCCGCCTGGGGCTGCCGCCTTTCGGACCGCGTCGCAAACCTTTCCGCCCATCCCTATGCGCAGCTCGGCCTGATCCTGCTGTGCGTGGCGTGGTTCAAGGCGGGATGGACGACCAACACGCTGACCGCCGCCCTCTCGATCCTCGCCATTACGCTGACCCAGATGGTGCTGAACAGCCAGGGCCAGCGCGAGACCGAGGCGCGGCGCCGCGACGTCGCCCTCCACGCCAAGCTCGACGAGCTGATCCTCGCCACCCGCGAGGCCCGCGACGAGATCGCCGGAATCGAGGAGCTGGAAGAGGAGGATATCGAAGCGCTCAAGGAAGGCGCGACGGTGACTCCCCTGCCCCGCCGCCGCGCGGCCGCCGCGTCGTGAGCCGAAAGGGGGTCCCCGAAGAACCTCGGACGACCGAGCCGCCGCCGGCGGAGTGGAAGGCACTCCTGGGGGCGGAGCTCCGAGAGCCTCGCCCGGAGCGGACCGGCCCCACCCCCGCGGCCGGGCCGGGACGCGGACGCGGCTGATGACGGAGCGGCATCGATAAGTTAGAGGCCGGCCACTCCACAGCCGGAACACTCGACTTGACGACGCTCTACGCCCGCTTCGCCGCTTATCTCGACGCCGCCCTCGACGCGCTCGAACGCGAAGGCGCGCTCGCGCCGGGGCTTGAGCGCAAGGCGGTGGCGGTCGAGCCGCCGCGCGACGCGAGCCACGGCGACCTCGCCACGAACGTCGCGATGGTGCTGGCCAAGCGGGCCGGCACCAATCCGCGCGCGCTGGCCGGTCTCATTGCGCCGAAGCTGTCGGATCTGGCGGAGGTCGAGAGCGTCGAGATCGCCGGGCCGGGCTTCCTCAACATCCGTCTCGATCCGTCGGTCTGGCGGGAGGAGCTTGGAGCGATCCTCGCCGCCGGCGACGCTTACGGCCGCTCGCCGATCGGCGAGGGCCGCCGGATCAACGTCGAATATGTTTCGGCCAACCCGACCGGGCCGATGCACATGGGCCATTGCCGCGGAGCCGTGGTCGGCGACGCCCTGGCGAGCCTGCTGCAGTTCGCCGGCTACGCGGTCGTCCGCGAATATTATGTCAACGACGCCGGGGCGCAGGTCGACGTCCTCGCCCGCTCGGCCTACCTGCGCTACCTCGAGGCGCTGGGACGGCAGATCGGCGAGATACCCGAGGGCCTCTATCCCGGCGACTATCTGAAGCCGGTCGGCGCCGCGCTCGCCGCCGAGTTCGGCGAGCTTTACGCCGACGCGCCCGAGGGCGAATGGCTGGAGACCTTCCGGCGCCGCACCGTCGCCGCGATGCTCGACCTGATCAAGGCGGATCTCGCGACGCTCGGAGTCCACCACGATTTGTTCGCGTCCGAGCGCGAGGTGCAGGAATCGGGCGCCGTCGACCGCGCCCTCGCCGTCCTGGGCGAGAAGGGGCTGGTCTACCGGGGCACCCTGCCGCCGCCCAAGGGCAAGGCGCCGGACGATTGGGAGCCGACCGAATTGCTCCTCTTCCGCTCGACCGCCTTCGGCGACGACCAGGACCGGCCGATCAGGAAGTCCGACGGCAGCTGGACCTATTTCGCCGCCGACACCGCCTATCACATGCAGAAGCTCGAGGCGTCGGACGAGCTAATCAACGTCTGGGGCGCCGACCATACGGGCACCGTAAAGCGGACCCAGGCGGCGGTCGAGGCGCTGGCCGGGCGGCCCGCGCTCGACGTCAAGATCGTCCAGATGGTCCGGCTGCTGAGGAACGGCGAGCTGGTCAAGATGTCGAAGCGCTCGGGCAGCTTCGTCACGCTGGCCGAGGTGGTGGAGGAGGTCGGCAAGGATGTCGTCCGGTTCACCATGCTGACCCGCAAGAACGACGCGCAGATGGATTTCGACTTCGCCAAGGTGGTCGAGGCGTCGAAGGACAACCCCGTCTTCTACGTCCAATACGCCCACGCCCGCATCCGCTCCCTCTACCGGAGGGCGGCGGCGGCGGGCGTCGACCTCGCCGCGGGGGCCGACCTTTCGCTGCTCGACGACGAGGAACTGGCGCTGGTCCGGCTGGCGGCGCAGTTCCCGCGCATCGTCGAAGCGGCCGCCCTGGCCCACGAGCCGCACCGCATCGCTTTCTATCTCAATGACCTCGCCGCCGCGCTCCACGCGCTCTGGAACCGCGGCAACGACGACCCATCCCGCCGCTTCCTCATTGAGGATAAGGCGGAATTAACCCGTGCGCGGCTAGAATTGGCCGGAGCGATAGGGCAGATTATCCGGAACGGCCTCGGCATCATGGGGGTGGCCGCGGCTGAGGAGATGCAGTGATGACCGACATTCGCGCCGACGACGCCGACCGCGACGATCGCCTGCCGTGGCTTGAAGCGGTCGACGAGGACGAGGCGGGCGAGGGACCTTCCGCGCTGAAGCTGATCGTCGCGGTGCTGATCGGCCTGGCCGCGATCGGCGCGCTGGTCGGCGGCGCCTTCTGGATCGCCAACCGCGCGCACGACGAGGGCGGCAGCGGCGAGGCGCAGGTCATCAAGGCGCCGCCGGGCGACTACAAGGTCAAGCCCGACAAGCCCGGCGGCATGGCCGTCGAGGGCGAGGGCGGAACCGCCTTCGCCGCCAGCACCGGCGCCGAGCCCAAGGGCCAGATCAATCCCAATGCCGTCCCGGAAACGCCGGTCACCCAGAAGGGCCCGGACGCCTCGGCTCCGGCCGAGCCGCAGCCGCAGACCAAGCCGGCGCCCGCGACACCCAAGGCTCAGGCTCAGGCTCAGGCTCAGGCTCAGGCTACGGCCCCGGCCGCCGCGCCGGGCGGCACGATCCAGCTCGGCGCCTTCCCCGACGGCGCGACCGCGGAGCGGGTGTGGAAGGGCCTCTCCGGCCGCTTCACCTATTTGGCGCCGCTCTCGCACAGCGTCGTCCAGGCGCAGGTCAACGGCAAGACCTATTACCGCCTGAGAGCCAGCGGCCCCGGCGCGGCAGACGTCTGCGGCCGCCTGCGCGTCGCCGGAGAACAGTGCCTCCGGATCGACTGACGGAGCCGTGCAAGCCGCTTTCTACGGATTTTCCGGCCCGGCCCTCACCGACGACGAGCGCGCCTTCTTCCGCGAGGCCGATCCGGCCGGCTTCGCCCTGTTCCAGCGCAATTGCGTCGACCGCGCGCAGCTCAAGGCTCTGACCGACTCTCTGCGTGACCTGTCCGGCCGCGACGACGTGCCGATCCTGATCGACCAGGAAGGGGGGCGGGTGGCGCGGCTGAAGCCTCCCGCCTGGCCGCTCTTCCCCGCCGCCGAGGCGTTCGCCCGCCTCTACGCCAAGGCGCCGATGAGCGCGATCGAGGCGGCCCGGGCCAACGCCCGCGCCATCGCCCTCCTGCTCGTGGAAGCGGGCGTCAACGTCGATGCGCTTCCGGTGCTCGACGTCCGCCAGCCCGGCGCCACCGACATCGTCGGCGACCGCTCGCTGGGCGGCGAGCCGATGCAGGTGGCGGCGCTCGGGCGGGCGGTGCTCGACGGCCTGGAGTCCGGCGGAATCGTCGGCATCGTCAAGCACATGCCGGGCCACGGCCGGGCTCTGGTCGACAGCCACAAGGCCCTGCCGTTCGTCGAGGCGGGCGAAGAGGAACTGGCGGTCGACCTCGCGCCGTTCCGAGCGCTGGCCGACGCGCCGATGGGGATGACCGCGCAC
Source organism: Sphingomonadales bacterium (assembly GCA_034668685.1). GTDB lineage: Bacteria > Pseudomonadota > Alphaproteobacteria > Sphingomonadales > Sphingomonadaceae > Allosphingosinicella. Next base: position 10,663 of record JAXDPA010000115.1, read on the forward strand.
CTCGTCTACACCGCCTGGGATTCCGAGCGGCCGGCGAGCCAGTCGCCTCTCGTCATCGCCGACATCGTCCGCGGCCGGCTCGGCTTCGACGGCTTCCTGATGTCGGACGATATCGGCATGAGCGCCTTGTCCGGCGGCTTCGCCGAGCGGGCGCGGCGGGTGATCGAGGCGGGCAACGACGCCGTCCTCCACTGCTCGGGAGACATGGCCGAGATGGAGGCCGTCGCCTCGGTCGCCGGAGACCTGGCCGAGGCCGGCGCGGCGCGGCTCGCTCGAGCGATGGCCTCGGCCGGCCCGGCCGACGGTCCTTCCTTCGAAGAGCTGGTCGACAAGAGGGACCGGCTGCTCGCCCTCGCCTGAGCCGCGGGCTCGACCCTCGCCTTTCTCCCCGATCCCTTCGCCGCAGAGCACGGAACCGAAAGGGGCCTGTCGTTCGTTACGGGGGCGCAGGGGTGAACCACGTATATGGAGTAATGCGTCATGAAGCTTTCCGGACTGGCGGCCGCGGCCGCGATCCTCGTCACCTCTTTGGGCCTCGCCGCCGCCGCCGACGCCCAGCCGCCGGTGCGCGAGCGCACCGTCGTTCGCACCACCGACGACGCCCGGCCGATGCGCGACCGCACCGTCGTTCGCACCACCGTCGTCCGCCGCGACATGGATCGCCGCCATTACGGCTGGAATCGCGGCCAGCATCGTGGCTGGGGCAACCATCACCGCGTCTGCCGCACCGTCTGGCGCCATCACCGGCAGATCCGTACCTGCCGCACCTGGTAGGATGAAATCGCGCGCCTCGCCCCGGGGCGGGCGGGGCGCGCGAACCCATTGAGCCCGCGGCATCGAGCCGCTATCGCGCTGGCCAGCAAAGGATCAGCGGATGGCCGAGTTCACCCTTCCCCCGAACAGCCGGATCAGCGGCCGCGGCAAGACCTATCGCGCCGAGGGCAAGCGCGGCCGGATTCGCAGCTTCAGGATCTATCGCTACGATCCCGATACCGGCGAGAATCCGCGCTACGACACCTTCGAGCTCGACCTCGACGAGACCGGTCCGATGGTCCTCGACGCCCTCTTGAAGATCAAGAACGACGTCGACCCGTCGCTCACCTTCCGCCGCTCGTGCCGTGAGGGGATTTGCGGCTCCTGCTCGATGAACATCAACGGCCGCAACGGCCTCGCCTGCACCACCGCGATCGAGGATTACAAGGGCGAGATCCGCCTGACGCCGCTCCCGCACATGGACGTCATCAAGGACCTCGTCCCCGATTTCACCCATTTCTTCGCCCAATATGCCTCGATCGAGCCGTGGCTGAAGACCAGGAGCCCGGCGCCGGCGGGCAAGGAGAGGCTGCAGTCGCCCGAGGACCGCGCGAAACTGGACGGCCTCTACGAATGCATATTGTGCGCCTGCTGCTCCTCGTCCTGCCCGAGTTATTGGTGGAATTCGGACCGCTTCCTCGGCCCGGCCATCCTCCTCCAGGCCTTCCGCTGGCTCGCGGACAGCCGCGACGAGCTGACCGGCGAGCGACTGGACGAGCTCGAGGACCCGTTCCGCCTCTACCGCTGCCACACGATCATGAACTGCGCCAACGTCTGCCCCAAGGGCCTCAACCCCGCCAAGGCGATCGCCGAGACCAAGAAGCTTCTGGTGGAGCGGGCGGTTTGATCGCGTCACCCCAGCGAAGGCTGGGGTCCATGCAGAGTCGGCATGGATGCCAGCCTGCGCTGGCATGACGAGGAAGAAATGACCGAAGAGCGCCGCCTCCATCCGCTGATCCGGCACCAGCCGGACCCCGACCATCCGGGCTGGTGGACCTGGGACCTGCCGGGCGACGACACGCGGTTCAACGCGACGCTCGGCAAATTGCTCGTGCGCGCAGAAGGCGAGGGGCGGGCGCGCTGCCGGATGTTCCCGGGGGCGGCGCAGTCGAACCTCGGCAACGTCGTCCATGGCGGCGCGATCCTGACCTTCATCGACATGGCGATGTTCGCCGGCGGCTATGTGGCCGGGGCGAGTCTCGGTCCGTCGGTGACGCTCGACCTCTCGGCGCAGTTCCTCTCGCCGGCCCGCCTCGGCGTGCCGCTCGACGCGACCGTCGAATTGCTGCGCGAGAGCAAGCGGATGGCGGTGATGCGCGGCCTGGTCGAGCAGGAGGGCGGGACGGTCGCCGCCTGGTCGGGGACCCTGCGCAAGCTGGCCAGGAAGTGAGCGAGGTCGCCGCGCGCTACCGCGCGCTGCTCGCGGCCGGGGAGCTCAAGCCCGACGCCGACCAGGAAGCCGCCGTCGAGCGGCTCGACGCGCTGGCGGCGCGGCTGGAGCGCAGGCCCGGGCTGCTTTCCCGACTGTTCGGCAAAGAGGAAGCCGGCTCGCGCGGCGTCTACATGTGGGGCGGCGTCGGGCGCGGCAAGTCGATGCTGATGGACCTCGCCTGCGCCGCCATGCCGGTCGAACCGAAGCGCAGGGTCCACTTCCACGAGTTCATGCTCGAGGTGCACGAGCGGTTGCGCGTCGAGCGGACAAAGGAGGAAGGGGACCCAATCGTCGCCGTCGCCCGCGCGGTCGCGGAGGAGGCGCGACTGCTCGCCTTCGACGAGATGGTGATCAACAACCCGGCCGACGCGATGATCCTCTCGCGCCTCTTCTCGCATCTGCTCGAGGAAGGCGTGATCGTCCTGACCACCTCGAACCGCCCGCCGCGCGACCTCTATCCCGGCGGCCTCAACCGCGAGCTGTTCCTGCCGTTCATCGCCTTGGTCGAACGCGAGCTCGACGTGGTGCGGCTGAACGGCCCGGTCGACTACCGGCTGGAGCGCCTGGGCGGGATGCCGACCTGGTACGTGCCGAATGGGCCGGAGGCGACGAAGGCGCTCAGCGAGGCTTTCTTCCGGCTCACCGATTATCCGGTCGAGGACCGCGAGAAGGTGCCGTCCGAGGACATCGCCGTCCCAGGTGGCCGGACCCTGCACGTCCCCAAGAGCCTCAAAGGCGTCGCCGTCTTCTCGTTCCGGCGGCTGTGCGGCGAGGCGCGCGGCGCCGCCGACTATCTCGCCATCGCCCGTCGCTACCACACGGTCATCCTCGTCGGCATTCCCGTCATGGGACCGGAGAAACGCAACGAAGCGGCGCGCTTCGTCACCCTGATCGACGAGCTCTACGAGCACAAGGTCAAGCTCCTCGCCGCCGCCGACGCCGAACCCGCCGCCCTCTATCCGGCCGGAGACGGCGCCTTCGAATTCCAGCGCACCGTCTCCCGCCTCGTCGAGATGCAGA